>JAJRQT010000107.1 GCA_024280115.1 Bacteroidota bacterium
TGCTTTAGTACCCCAAAGACCACTAAAACAATAAAAGTAAAAATGATAGTCTGATAAGGATTGAACGTCCATGTCAATATTCCCGGAAGGGCAAACAGCAGGGCTATTCCCCCTGCCACGTAGTAGTTCGAATTTTTATTTCCTCTTAGCCAGGCATGAAACTGATGGGCCGCTTCCAGTGAGCCCAGCGCAAGCATCAGGCCGAGGAGAGGTGACAGGCCAAGAACGATAGCCAAAATTGATGCAAGGGAATTGCCGGCATCAGAAATGGCAACGATGTACATCAGGACAGCGCCAAATAAAGTCCATATTGTCCATAGGATGAAAAATCTATTTTTCATGATTGGCTAGTGTTATTGGTTTGTTCATCTATTTCTTATCAATAATCAACCCTCCCTTTGCCGGTAATTTTGGAAATGGGTTATGTGGCTCGATTTGATACCAATAGGCAACTGAGGCCAGGTCATCTTCCAGGGGCAAATATCCATCGGGGCCCCAACCCAGGCTTTGCACAGTAATCCTCAAATCTTCATCAAACCGGATGGGGTCTAATACATGCCAGCGATATTGTCCGAATACGCCGATAAATCCATCAATCTTCGGATCCACAACTTCATAAAACCCCGCATACAAACTGCTAAATTGATCATAGTGCATCTTTCCGTCTATTTCCCTGTCATTATAACCATAGGAGCCCAGGAAATAATCTTCTTCGCCCGTAGTGCAAATGGTAGGATAATCCACATCGCCATCCATATAGAATTTGACTTCCCCTTCTCCCCACCAGCCGCTTTTTCTTGCGCCATGAGCGAGGTAGGTCCCGACATATTGGCCTTTGCCTTTTATACCATCAACTATAGTAAACACTTCTTTATAGGGCAATTTCTTTACCCTGCGGAATTGTGCATGAAAATAGGGCGCATCTTCTGCTACTTCCTGAAGTGAATAATTTATCTGATAATATACCGTGGCTTCCTTGCCAGACATATTTTCCATGGTGATCTTGCATTTTTTGCGAAACGGCATTTGCCAATAGGTGTTAAACCCACTGCGGGGGTTCACGGCGATAGTTGCTGAGTTGATCACAGGTTCGTTCATTATGCCCCAGCCGGCGGCAAAAAAGTCTCCTACAGGAACTTCAATAGAAGGTTCTTTTTCATCGTCCCAATAAAACCGGAATATCATGAACCGATAATCACCAACAGGCGTCATCCAGATATGATTGATCACACCGGAACCGGTGATCTCTCCTAGTGTAAATGTTTCCCCAGGTTTGATATGAATGTAGGGGTTTACTTTCCATCCCTGGCCGAGCTTACGGGCAGCTTTTGCGGCGGTACCTTCTTCCAGTGTGGCCATCCCTCCTTTGCCCTTTTCGCCTGTAAAGTTTTCCGGGCTAATGGACCTGGATTTTGAATCGGACAGATGATAGAGGTTTTTTACGCTTGTATCCTGGGCATAGGAATATGATACGCTAATGAGCAATACGATGAAAATTTGAAAGAATGATTTAAACATAACTTTGAATTTTTATTAAGTATTAATGGATAATTTCTTATTTGAATTGATAAATGTGAACATCAAAAGATCTGTAATAGTCGGTTAAAATACCTTTTATGATTTCTACTGTTTTTCCTTCCTTTAGGACTAGCGCATTTTTAAACCCACTCAATCCCGCAAAGCTCACCTTCACCGGATTTTTATCTGAATTTACCGTTAACAAATAGGTCTTCCCTCCTGCTTTTTTAGCCATGATCTCAACCCCTGTATCTACCGAATACATCAGCTCATGGTATTCTTTTATAATATTCAAATCAAGCGCCGGAGCGGCCAAAACCTCCTGCATCTCCGCCAGCTCCCGTGTCACCTTATTTAGATCATCCATAAAAGGTGATGGTTGTGGAGTATAATTTGTCCCCCAGTAAATAATGCCATTAGCTCCATGAACAATGGCATTGTAGGCCATAAACCTCGATTCCTCATAGCTCGGATACAAAATCATTGAGGGATCCCTCTCCGCTTCCGGCTTCAACATTTCCCATGAAAATCCTTGTAATACCGCGAACACCGGTTTTGAATCATCAACCACTTTTTTCATTTTATCCACATATTCTCCCACCTGGCTGATGTATGGGTTTAGCAAATCACCCTGCAATCCGTCGGGATAGAGGGCATACGAGGGTACGATTCCATGAGGAACGACCGGATACACATCCACCGCAACAAGATCTGTTGAACTATTGTATTTTTTTAAAGTAGAAATCAAATTGACCGGGCCATGGTTGGTGATGATCAAATGATCCGGATCTAATTGCTTTATGAAATCATACGTCACTTTCATCTGATCGGGCAAGATGCGCGGTTTGGCAGAATTCCAGGTAAATGCAGGCTCATCTTCCATCTCCCAAAATAGCAGCGCCGGATGATCTATAAATTCATTGACCAAACCGGAAATTCTAAGTTTATCTTCCTCCTTTTTCTCTTCCGAAATCGAATTGGTATAAATCCAGGTATGCAGCCCATTTTCTGAGGCAGCTTCCATTTCGGCAGCATTACTCACCTTTACATAATTGTATCCATTTGTGGCAAGGGTGCCGAAGGGATCTTCTATTTTTGGCAGGTGATAAGCGCCCACTATAAATTCTCGCTCTCCTTTTATGAATATCATTCCATCCGGATCAAAACCAAATTTTTTACTTTCCTCACTTCCTTTTTTAATACAACTGCCGCAAGATAACAATGTGAATATCAGAAAGATATATGTGATATTTTTAAAGAATTTACGGTTCATTTTATGTAAAATAAAAGTTGCATTTCCGATAGATTGCTGCATATAAATAAATTCTCCCGAAAAGTCTCCAAGTGGAAAAGAATTGATTAAGCTTATTGAAAAATTGAATATCGAATAATTATTTTACAATCTTTACCTAAATTGGATTTTTGAAAATTTAATAAAAAATATACCATGAGAACAATCAGTAAATTAGCACCGGGCTGGTGGGATTATACAACTCTTGACAAAGCTCTTTTAGATGATGCTGCTATCTTATCAGAGAAAGATATTGAACAGTTGGGCAGAGAAGGATTTAAAATATGCATGTACGACACGCGTGAGGAGTTCTTCCTGGCTGAAGCTTTGGAATATATCAATGCCTGGCAGCAGGCAACAGAAAGTGACCCGGCTGGCATTTGTGGACCGATTGGCCCTACGGAACAACTTCCACTTGTTGCGCAGATCGTCAATGAGTTAAACTTATCTTTGAAAAACTGTCATTTCTGGGGAATGGATGAATGGGTGGTTGATGGAAAAGAGGCAGGCATGGATTTTCCTTTAGGTTTTGCCAAAGCAGACATGGAATTATGTTTTGATCGCATTCGACCGGAATTGGCGATACCAAAGGAAAATTTGCATTTTCCAGCCGTTGATGCTTCGAAATATATTGAAAGTTGGAATCAGGCGCGCTGTATATGTATGCAAGGTGGCCAGGGAGAAGTAAAACACTGGGCTTTTAACGATCCGCCAAAGCGCGAGGGAGCATTTAGTGATGCACCGCCGCCGCCAGAAGTTTTTAGAAAACTTGGAACAAGAGTTGTTGATCTGCACCCCTTGACCCTGATGCAAAATGCACGTACATCCGGCGGAGGCGCAGTGCAAAACGTTCCACAACAGGCAGTTACAGTAGGACCCGTTGAAACCTGGAAAGCCGAGAAGGTTTCTATATGGCATCCCGGGCACCATGATAATCCTTTCGGCATGAGGCTGACTGCACTTATGATCTCAAAAGGAATTGCAGATTCTTCGGTGCCAATGTCTTTGCTTGCAGATCATCCAAACGTACAGTTCAATTACCTGCGAAGCGGAATTGGGGAATGTGATGTAGAAATGCACTGATATGAAATACCGTGTATTTGCCATTACCGCTCATCCCGATGATATCGAATTTAGCATGAGCGGAACCATGATACTTCTTGAGAAAGCGGGTTGTGAAATTCACTATATGAATATTGCCAATGGATCCTGCGGCACAGCAGAATATGATACTGATACAATTGTTGCTATGCGTTTAGAGGAGGCTAAACTGGCAGCGCAAAGCATTGGCGCTATATTTCACGCGCCTCTCGTTCCGGATTTAGAGATTCTTTATACTAAAGATCTCCTTGCAAAATTAGGTTCAATTGTTCGAAAAGTAGCGCCGGATATTCTATTAATTCCATCACCACAGGACTACATGGAAGATCATACCAATACTTGTCGATTGGCCATCACTGCAGCTTTTTCGAGGGGAATGCAGAATTTTCCGGTAGATCCGCCAGTTACTCCGGTTGACAATGAAGTTGCCGTATATCATGCCCAACCCCATGGTAACAGGGATGCCTTGAATAAAAAGGTTTACTCTGAAATCTATGTAAATATCGGTGATGTGCTCGATAAAAAAACCGGTATGCTTGCAGAGCATAAAAGTCAAAAAGAATGGCTGGACCGCAGCCAGGGTTTTAATGCATACCTCGATATCATGAAGGGTTATGCGCGGGAAATGGGAGAATTCTCACAGCAATGGGAATATTCGGAAGGTTGGAGGCGACATAATCCACTTGGCTTTTGCGCAGCTGATTTCAATCCATTGGCAGATTTGCTTGGGGAGGATATTTATTTCGCAAAAAACTATGCTGGTTAAAAATTAACCTCTCCTCCGCTTCTGATCAGAGTCTCATCTATGGGCTCTGAGTTCCGGGCTCTACTTACAAATATGCCTCAGAGTCTTCTCCGAAAGGACCTGAGGGGGAAGGATGATAATTCTTATCCAACAACTCTTCAGCATGCCCTTCGGGACATGTTGAAGAGATGGCTAAGTGCCGAACAACTTTAACATTCTGCCAAATTTTATCTGTAAATCGTGCTTAATTTCAATTTCTATTTACTTAAACTTTATAATTCATTGTCAATTCCAAGCCCTCTAAAAGCGATTGCATAGGTGTTTTTAATACCTTTTTTGCCAGGCTGTTGTCTAAAGATGCATCATTTGGCCGGGGAGCCCTGCCTTCTATGGCATTAGAATCTATTGCGACAATCAGATCTCTGGAATACCCTAATTTTCCCGCGATCTGCTTAGCCATCTCATACCTTGTGATTTTGGTATTGCCCGAAAGGTGCATAATTCCCATGAAATCGTTCCCGGCCAACTCTACCAACGAACGTCCAAGGGTGATCACATCCACAGGTGTTCGGGTTTCATTTGATGGAAATTTAATGCTTTCCCCCGCTTGCAATATCTTAATGGTCTTCGCCAGGAAGGAATTTCCGCTGCCCATCACCGGCATACCCATTACCAATGAAAGACGAGCGGTTACACCGTTGCCTGTAGCCCGTACTATTTCCTCAGCTTTCACCTTTGTTTCAGCATAATAGTTAATGGGGTTTGGCTCATCTTCTTCGGTGTACATTCCTTTATTGCCATCGAAAATTGAGTCCGTCGAACAAAAAACCATCTTTGCTCCATGTTCTTTACACAAACCTGCCAACGTCCTGGTAATACCGACATTCACCTTTTCTGCTATATCCTGGTTTTTTTCACAAAAGTCTATATCAGCCATCGCTGCTGCATGAATGACAGCATCCGGGTTTATATCATGATATAATTCCGAAAGCTTATCGCTTTCCAATAAATCCAACTTGTAGTAGTTTACATCCCCTTGTTTTCCAGGAGCCTCCCTCCTGCCCACAGCATGAACTTCCCATTCATCTTTGGCCTTGGCGATAACACTGCCCGCCACAAAACCACCAAATCCTGTAACTAATAATTTCTTCTTCATTCTTTTTATTTCAATCTATAACTTTTCCGCCGAACTGGTTTTCGAGGATTGCCTTTAATGAAGCAACTATTTTTTCTCCGGACATTCTATCGTGACTGGAGACATAACTTCGCACGACGCCTTTTTCATTTGTGGAAACCCTTATATTCCCTGCATACCAGTTTTCAGATAACTTCACTTCATCAGCGCTTATCTCCACTCCTTTGTAAATCACACTTCCTTCTAGATCAATTCCATCCTGAGATTTTGTAATTATACTTGCGCCGTCATTTTTAAAATACCTTACCAACGCTGCCATAGCTTTATCCCTGATTTCATCCGAAATAAATTCGTAATTAAATTCACCACTTGTAAACAACTGATCCTGCATTTCTCTTATTTCACCGAGCACATATTTTTCCTTCTTTACTGCATCCAGAAATAGTAAAATGGTGAGGAGTGTATTTTCTCCGGTTATTGAAATTCCATTATAATCAAGTTTATGATAGAAGTGGCCAGATTCTTCAGCTCCCGCAATCGCATTGATTGCTTTCATGTGATCCTTAATCTGCGAATGGCCATTGCGGTAAAGTACCGGCTCCACGTTGAGCCCGCCCCAACTTTTGAGGGCTAAAGGATTTACTTTGGGATCATACAATACTTTAGAAATCGTTGTTTCATTTATGAGCAATGCCTTTAAAATTGGGATCATCACAAAACCGGCGTTGAACACCCCATGCTTATCGCCAAATACAATTCTATCCCCATCTCCGTCAATACCCATAACTACATCTGCATTTTGCTCATTTGCGATTTCAATGGCCTTGTCCATTTTATGCTGGCTCGTAGGATTTGGGGAACCTGTCGGAAAATATCCGTTTGGGACAATTCGTTGAGGAATAACTTTCACGCCGGCTTCGGTCAGGGCTTTGAATAATTCCGGGCCCGCAGAGCCATTTAATGTATCAAGTACCACTGTCAATCCTTGCAAACTCCCTTTGGAAACCTTTGCGGCACGCATGCTGTATTGGATATATTCCTCTACGGGATGGTCAATGATTATAAGTTCTCCGCCTTCTTTATTTTCTAATATAAAATCGGAATGATAAATCTCCTTCACCTTTTTAAGCCCTCCCAGCGGACCGCAATCATAACCGATGGCATGAACAGTTGGAACTGTAAACTTAATCCCAATATATTGTTGTGGATTGTGTGATGCGGTAACCGTAAGCCCCATGGATTTTGGGTGCTTTTTAGTTGTTTGCATCGCAGTGAAATAACTGAGCGGTGTGCTCAATATGTCGAAACAAGCATGTACCCTGAAACCTGCGCCTATAGCTGTGTCGATAGCAATTTCCATGACACGCGCACACCCAAGCCTGGTGTCCCTGGTGATATTGATGGTATCTACGCCTAATAACTGAGCGTAGCCCAGGGTAGCTTCAATAAGTCGTTTTACTTCGCTATCATCAAATTCATCTACTTCCCAGCGGGCATCGTATATTTTTATCGGGTCTTTCATTTTTTGAAATTCTAATTAATGACAACAAGGAACAAATTCAATATTTAAAATAACAAGCACCAAATAACAAATAAATCTCAATTCATTAATTTTCAAAGGTTTGAAAAATTGAAACATTAATTATTGGCTTTATAATTACTCCTATTTTGTAATATTTGAAATATTTGCCCCTGTTGTGTGTTTTCACCAACAGGAAATTCTGAAAATTATTGCAGGTGACAACACACAGCAATGGCGAACGAAAACTTGACAAAGTAGGGTTACCAATCACCAATTCTCCTACCCTATTTATTTCCATTTAAAAATTTTATAAGTTCCTCAGGTTTATCAGTTTGAATCCCCTCCGTTCCCCAATCCAGTATCTTTCCCCATTCTTTTGCGTTGCCTTTATCTTCATCTACAAAGACGATTAAATTATTTTCATGAGCGATTTTCATATAATCTGTATTGAGCTCGCCCATGTCGGTCGCTATCACATGTGGTTGCACCTCTTTGGCCACTTTAGCAATGTTTTTTGCCGGGCCCGGGTCTGGCATGGGCTGACATTTAGGGCAATTGTCCTGCACCTGCTTAATAGCTTCCATAAATGATGCAGGGATATACCAGACGACATCGCGCTCCATGTTGTACTTTTTAAGCTCTACCAATTCAGGCACAAGGTTCTCTTTCAAATCGAGATAAATACCAATTTGTCCACTGCATAATTGTAATATCTCTTCAACAGTTGGAATTCGTTCATTTTTCCATTCCGGCCCCACGCGTGAGCCTATATCCATAGCCTTTAGTTCTGCCAGGGTAAAATCGCCGACTTTTCCTGTTATCTCATCCACATAGGCATCAACCGTTGAGTTGTGCACGCTGACAATCCTCCCGTCTTTTGTCTTTCGCGTATCTATCTCTACAAAATCACAACCTAAATCAATAGCTTTCTGAAAAGCCGCCAATGTATTTTCGGGAATTCCGCTGTGGGCGCCTCTATGGGCAATGACATATGTATTGCCATTCTTTGGTTTTGGGAAGGAGTCTTTCACTTCCTGTTTTTTAATTCCACGCGGTGCTATCACTGTTACAATTTCCGGCGTGGTCTTGATTTTATTGGTATTGTAACTTTTATCATATCTCTTAATTTTATTAAAAATTGAATTGAAACCCTCCCTGGCAATACTATTGCCAAAAAAAAGTGCCATGCAAATAATCAAAGTTAATGATTGAAAAACCGATGAAAAAGCAACATTTTTCATATGCTATACTATTTTATTTATCAATATTATAAATCCTCTGGTTTGTAGAAAGAGAATGATAAGAATAACAGAGAATACTTTTGTAAAAACCCATTTAAATGTCTGCTCTTGGTGTAAATGACAATATTGGATCATTCACTATTATCGATTGACATCATCATTTGTTTTATGACTAACTCTTTTTTAGACTTGTTGCTATTATTAATAGTATGCCCCCATTCTACTTTTATTTTTTTAAAGCGCCTTTAGAAAATTATCCAATCCACTCCTCAAAATTACTTTGATTAATAATCTTAAATAATGAATCAGGATATGCTTTTTTCCATTGAGTTGGCATTTTTCCTTTTCCTTCTTTCCATTTGAATTCATATCCAAATAATGTACCATCGCGTTCTTCTACCCAGTCGATTTCTTGCTGCTCGTAAGTTCTCCAAAAGTAATTATTTGAAGATACCCTACTATATTCCTGGTACTTAATCCTTTCACTAATCATGTAATTTTCCCATAATTGGCCAATATCATTTCTCGATATAATTGGATTAAAATTTGCGATAACCGCATTTCTTATACCATTATCAAGGAAATACCATCTTGAATTTTTAGTTATTTCTTTTCGAAGATTTCTACTAAACCCTTCTACTTTGTGAATAATATAAACTTTACCTAGTAGATCCAGGTATTTTCCAACAGTGTTTTTACTAATCCCAAGTTGATTGCCCAATTCTTGCAAGGAGACTTCTCCACCAAGTTGAAATGCGATCAACCTCAACAGGTTGAATATCTTTTGTGAATTTTTTATGTTTTCATATGCGAGAATATCTTTAAGCAGGTAAGAACTTACCATTTCATTTAAATAATCAATTTTATCAGATTGGTCTGGTATATGAATGAGTTCCGGGTAATTACCAAAAACAAGCCTTTCCCTCACCTTATCAATTTTAGAAATGGAATCCTCAACCTGATTATATTCTTTTTCAGAAAATGCGTAAAGGTTAAATGAATATTTTCGACCCGTGAGTGGCTCACCAGCCTCTTTATGAATATCAAACGATGAAGAACCGGAAACGATAATTTTTAGACCTTCGATTTCGTCAATCATTAGTTTTAGTTTCAATCCGATCTCCGGAATCTTTTGGGCTTCATCGATATAAAGGAGCCTATATGATCCTAATAGCTGTTTGTAATTTTCGATTGTTCTAATAGCTAGTTTATCATGTGCATTTATATCTTCTCCGTTTAAGATTAGAACCGGTTCTCCTATTTTATTCAATATCTCCTTGACCAGAACAGTTTTACCAACTCTTCTTGCCCCCAACACTATCAAAACCTTATTTGGCTGAACCTTTTTAAGAATACGACCTGACAACTCTCTGACTAAATTATCCATAATACCGTCACTTAATTGACGCAATTAAGTTATTTTTTGTCATGCGTGCAACTATTCACACATTTAATTTCCTTTTTTGCGCCGCATTGAAGTTATGTTTTGAGAATCTCTAAAACTACTTACCACTATTAGATTCAGACATGTCAACCTCCATAAATGGTTCGTTCCATGCTTCCGGCAGATAAGCAATGCACACATTAGGGTTCCCGAGTTTGTGAGAAGTGAATTCTACACTTTTGCTGTCAGGAGCCCAGCCTACGTGGGGATGCTCTCCTCCCCCATAAATACGGTGATTTTTTGTTAGTAATCTCATGTGGCTGGTACGCTCATCGGTGACGCCAATGTGGCCATGCCAGTTGTCTGCCACTACCCAACGGCCATTGGGTGCACCGGATGCCACCAGTTGTATTGCGAAAGTTCGTATGGAGTTCCGCCTTCCCACCAGGCGCCGGCACCCATAATCCGCGTTTTCTGGGAATGGATATCGATTACTTTAAGGTGTGATTCTTCCACCCGATAGCCGCCACAAAAAGTAAGCTGGTCATTGACCCACCAGTCTTCATGTGTTACGAGTTCTCCTTTTTCCTGCAAATGAATTTTCATAGCCTCACCCGGTTTCCTTGTATCAATAATCCATAGTCGATGCGGTTCATAGGCAAAACGCAACAAGTGCTGATTGTACTTACTAAATTGCACGTGCGAAAAATAATGATCTTTATTCCAGGTAAGCAGGTTTTGGATTTTTCCTGTTTTGATATTTACAGATAGGATCGATTCTTCATCCGAATTTTCGGATTTGATGGTTGCAGATAGATATTGACTATTAGCGCTTTGCGACAGCGCGGAAAAGAATTTACTTCCTTCCGGTACAGCAACAATTTTGCGCTCTCTCATCAGTACCTTTACGACTTTCGTGGAATCCTTAGAAAAATTAATATCAACGTGCCATTGATAAATCGCATCGTCAGTTCTCACATAAATATCATGCGTTTTTAAATCAACAAATGCCTGAGTTGAAACAACCTTTTCTTCACGAGGATTCAGGCGAATCAGCTCTCCGGTTTTTGGGATATATCCAAAAAGCTCACCTCTCCCGGTTCTCGATGAAATAAAAGTCATCATCGATAGATCCTCAAACCAGCAATTCCAGTCAAAATATAAATTAACATCATTGGCGCTATCGGTAGTCACGAATATCAGTTTTGCACCGCTTGTGGAGTCGGTGGTGATTATATGCTCGGCAGGATAGATTTCCGCTGCCCATTCATCCTCCCAGATTACGTCTGATTTTTCCTTGTTGCAGGAAGTGAAAAATAATACTGTTGCAAAAAGTAGGATAAAATATACAAACTTCATGTTTTAGTTATTAAAGTTCAATTGTTATTTTTATTAACACGGCAGGCATAGTTTTTATAATTTTCAAATTCACTGTTTTTCTTGAAAACCCACCCCTAACCCCTCCAAGGAGGGGAATTTGATCCTGACAACCATTTTAATTTGTCATAATCAATGATCGCAGGATTAGTATTCCGATTCAAATAAGTAATTGCCCGACCCTACCATAAAAATAGCACACCCGTTTTCCATTTTCATAAATTGAATATCCTCAACAATTGACACATCCATTTTCCCTTCTTTAACTACATTCAAATCCTTTGCCGGTAGATAAACTTTTACTGTCGTATTTACTGGAATAGTAATATTCAATTTAAATGAATGGTCATCCCGTTCCCAATTACTGACTATCTTTCCATGCATTGAGTTATAACTTGTTTTTGCCCAACTCACATTTGAGATGATCTGTGGTCGAATGATTATTTTGTCAAAACCTACGACTGTTGGATCTGCCTGAATACCACCCACCCATTTGTAAAACCACTCACTCACCGAACCAAACATGGGGTGGTTGTGCGAATAGGTATTATCACTATATTCCCAGTGTTCCCATAAAGTTGTTGCTCCGTTTGCCAGCATATGTCCCCAACCCGGAAAACTCGTTTGTCCAACCATAGTTGCGGCAGTTTCAGCAAAGCCATTTTCTGAAAGAACATCCAGGGAATATTTTGTTCCAAAGATCCCTGTGGTAAGATGGCCATCATTTTCTACTTCAATTTTTTTTACAAGTTCCGCAAGTGCAGCTTTTTTATCTTCTTCAGGAGTAATTCCTGTATATATGGCAAAAGACTGGCTCCCCTGGGTAAATGGTGCAAATTTTCCTGTTCCACTTTCGTGAAATTTTTCCAGGTATGCGATTTTAATTTGTTCAGCGAGATTTTTATATCTTTCCGCATCTTCTGTTTGGTTCATAATCCCGGCCAATTTTGACATGACTACCGCACTCTGGTAATATAAGGGAGTTACCATTTCAGACGTTGGAATTGGCGCCAAACTTTCGTGATCACTCAGGCCATTTGTAATGATCAATTCATTCGTTGAAATTACCTCTTCAAACCATGTTCTTGCCGTTTCATATTGTTCTTCAATCAGCGCCACATCTCCATAATATTGATATAACTCTAACAATGTCAGGGGGTGAGCAAAAGCCCAGGCAAGCCCACAATAATCTATGCCAATAAATGGAGCAGTATCGGTAATCCGTCCATCAGGGAGTACGGCATCCTGAAAATCCCGAACGACCTTTGCATAAAAGTTTGACATGTCATAATTGTAAATGAAGGCATCGGTGGCAACAGCGATATCACCTCCATAGCCAAACCGCTCGCGATGCGGACAATCGGATTGAACGCTGAAGACATTACTTAAAAAAGTCCAATCCGTGATGTTCTGTATATCATTGAATAGCTGATTGGAACATTCGAAGGTTCCTACCTTATCAAGGTCACTGTTCAGGCGCAATCCTTCCATATCTGATAATTCCGGTTTCTCTGGCAATCCCGTAACTTCTACATAGCGAAAGGCATGAAATGTGAATTTTGGTGTATAATATTCTTCACCTTTGCCGTTGGCAATATAGGTGTCGCTTTGCCAGGCGATTTCGGGGGCGAATTGGCCACCTAAAGGCGTACCATCGCTTTTCCTGCGTTTTAATTGTCCCGCCACACTTGTCATTACATTGAGTGTGCCATCTTCATGGACCAACTCACCATACCTCAGTTTTATTTTGGTTCCTTTATCTGCTACAACTTTTAATTTTACCCAGCCTGAAAAATTTTGTCCCATATCAAATACATATCCTGTATTGGGTTCAGTTAATTTTACAGGTTTTAATTTTCTTGTAATTTTGATTGGGGGCAGATTCTGCGCCTGAAGTTTTCCTGTCTCATCGGTTGAGATCTTGGCATTTCTCCATGAACCTGCATCAAAACCAAAGGTATCCCATCCGGGGATTTCCTTTCTGGCGTCATATACTTCACCGAGATAGATATTATTTCTGATAACCGGGCCTTCATGAGTCTTCCATGCTTCATCAGTCACAATAATTTGTGTTGAACCATCCACATAATAAATTTTTAGATGAGTAATGAATTTTGGGCGGCCAATAGTGAGGGTTTCGCGCAAATTATATTTCCCAAACAAGGCCAATGGCAAAGGATTGAACCACCCATTTCCCAAGGTGACACCAATACAATTTCCTCCTTCTTTTATCAGGTCAGTTACATTATATGTGCTGTACAACACGCGTTTACTGTAATTTGTCCAACCGGGATCCAGTACATGATCACCAACTTTTTTACCATTGATTGTTGCTTCGTAATATCCCAATCCGCTTATGTATAGCCTGGCTTTTTTGATCTCTTTCTTCGACTCAAAATCTCGTCTGAACAAAGGTGCAGGATCTTCCTCATAAAACTCTTTAGTGTTTTGAGGGCCTGCCTTTCCATCGCTTATCCAATCAGCCTTCCAATCATTTTGACTTAATAACCCCATTTCCCAGTAAGCAGGGCCGCTCCAATCCGACCTATTTCCATCTTCATCCCAAATGCGAACTTTCCAGTAACAAGTCATTTCACTTGATAGTTCCTTTCCCTGATATTGAATTTGAATGGATTGATTGGTATTTATTTTTCCCGAATCCCACAAAGTGCCTTTATTTTCTGATAAAGATTCCTTGGTTTCTGAAACAATTATTTGATAGGCAGACTGTCTCTTGTTTCGAGAGGAGGATTCTAAATTCCAGGATAGGCGGGGATTTACAATATCAATCCCCAGAGGATCAATCCGGTTTTCACAACGAGGGTTTACAACCTGAATTGAATCAGTTGATTTTTGGCAGGATGAAATACCAATCCATAGAAAAAGAGATGAAAATATAAGGTAATTTTTGATGCTCATTTTAGATTACTTTATGGAATTGAAAACCTCTTGTGGGGTAAATTAATTGGTAAAAGGCAATACAGTCCCCAGCTGGTGCGAGCTTGTAGCTCGTACCAAAACTAAACATAATCAATTTCTAATAATCCTGTTCCCCCGCTATAATCTATTGCACTACTATATTTCCAATAATGTGGCTCCTTAACAAAACCTGCATCCACAGGATTATGATGAATATAATCGACCTTTTGGTCAATAACTTTCTGGCTCAATAACTCTATTGGTTTGTTATGCTGCTGCCAAAACTGACTGTTTTGAACATTGCTATTTTTTGAACCTGCCCTTTTCATCATCCATTGTATCCACTCTTTTCTGCTTTCTTGAAGATTTTCTACCATTAATTTTTGAATCTTTTTTGACGTGAACGTTTTGAAATCCCTCAACAAATCCCCAGGGTTATTCTCTTTAGCTCTAAAAATTAAATGTACATGACTTGGCATAAAGCACCATGCATAAATTTCCATCCCTTTATTTTTTCGACAGTAATCCAAACTTGATAGCGACTCCCAACAATATTGATCTCTTATAAATACATCAATCCAATATACTGTAGCAAAACTGACAAAATATAATCCCTCCTTATTATTAAACTTATATTTACGACTCATGCGGTATATATTAGTTTATAACATAGATTAATACTTTGTAGAATATAGTACGAGCAACAAGCTCGCACCAGCGGGGGTTCGAACATTAATTTGTTTTTCTGACAAGATAGGTGAAATGAATAAATAACTGGTTCATGATAATTATTCATCATTGATTTGTGTGATCATAAACAGAAAAAAGCTGTCAAATAAATCAGAAAAAATATTTGAAGAAAGCTTGTTAGAGAGATTATTCCTTCCAGTTAACCTCTACCAACTCATTACCAATTTTATTTTTGGCAATGCTCGCAAGATTTAACAGCTCTTCCTTACAGCAATCAACGGTTTTGTTGTTACTTAACCTTAATTTAAGTTCATCTGCAAGAGCAGCAATGGTGATTTTTTTCTTTGTCATAGCAAGTCAGTTTAGAATTGTTAAATATTTGAATTACAGTTATAAATTTAATAAAAACTCGCTCCCGACTGACACGAATTTGAATATTTTATCAATATTCAAATCAAAATTTATTTAACAGTAAACATTCCTATTGACCTTATATCATCAGATGAACTGCCTATCATCACATCAAATTCTCCGGATTCAACTATAAATGCCTTTTTATTCACATCCCAAAAAACCAGTTCTTTTGCAGGAACGATAAATTTTACTGTTTTATTCTCTTTAACTTTTAATGGAACCCGTTCAAATCCGACCAATTGTTTCAGTGGCCGGATCACGCTGGATTCTTTATCTCTTATATACAATTGAACGACCTCGTCCCCTGCCCTGCTTCCGGTATTGGTTACTTTTATACTAATTTCCAAATGTTCAGAAGGGTCAATTTTTTTAGATTTAATCTTTATTTTCCCATATTTGAATTGAGTGTAGCTGAGACCATATCCAAAATGATATAATGGTTCGATTGTAGTGCCATCCGGAGTTTTATTATACATATAAGTGCGCCCTTTGCGGATGTCATAATCACTGATATCAGGCAATTGTTTTATTGATTTGTAAACTGTCAGCGGCAAACGACCTGCCGGATTGTAATCTCCGAATATTACATCTGCCAGGGCATTTCCACCTTCTTCTCCGTTGAAAAAAGTTTCTATGATGGCAGGAACATTATCATTTGTCCAATTGATGGATAAAGGACCACCATTTTGCATCACTACAATTGTTTTTGGATTGGCTTTTAATACCGCTTCAATCAGATCTCGCTGATCTCCCGGAAGTTTCAGGTCAGAGCGATCAACGCCTTCTTTTTCCACGGTTTCATCTGTTCCGACAACAGCAATGGCAACATCCGAGTTTTTTGCAGCAGCAACAGCCTCTTTAAACTTGTCAGGGTTTGGTGGCGCTCCCCAAAGTTTCATTTTCGATTTATACCAATGTTCTGTGAATTCAATGCGTAAATCATAGTGTTTCCCTTTTTCCAATTCAACTTTTACGGCCGTTGATGATTGGTTACGATTTTTAGTTTTATCGATGATCAATTCCCCATCAAGATATAAACGGATAGCGTCATCAAATGCCCCTCCTATATAGTAAGGCCCTGAAACAGGGGCGATAAACTGACCCGACCAGCGAATTGAATAATAGTCATTTCTTATCTTTTCACTCGGAGACCCCTTGCTATAATCAAAGTCAATTACTGGGTCAATACGTGTAAAAACCGGTTCTCCTGAGCAATCCGTATTATTGAAATATTCTCCGAATAATCCACGCTCCCCGGATTTCGCATTTGGTGGAACTAAGTAATCAGAAGGAATTACCGGCAGTTCGATTTTTATACCCGTACCTTTTGCATACATTACTCTATTTTCACCCAATTTTTTTCTGATTCCTGCCAAAGGTGAAACTGCTTTTGAATATGCAGAAGTATAACCACCCATCTGGCAAATATCAGCGTTAGGTCCAATTACCGCGATGGAGTTTATTTTGTTTTGATCGAGTGGTAACAAATTCTGATCCTGCCCGGGCAGACGGGTATTTTTCAATAAAATGATTGCCTCCCTGGCAGCCTGCAAAGCTAAGGCCCGATGTTCGGGACTGTCAATAACAGATTTGGGAATTTTGGTATAAGACACCAGATCAGAAGGATCATATAGACCTAAACGGAAACGCGACAGTAACAACCTGCGAACGGCAGTGTCGATAGTTTCTTCGGAAACCTTGCCACTGTTGACAACATCCAGCAGGTATTTTTTAAATTCATCACCACACTCCATATCTATCCCGGAATTTAATGCTAAGGCTATTGCCTCCTGTACATTATTGACGTATTTATGCCCTTGAAAAAGATCACGTAAACCATTGCAATCAGTCACAACGGAACCTTCAAAACCCCATTCATCTCTCAGAATATCCGTCAGCAGCATTTTATTTCCCTGACATGGAACTCCGTTTAACCTGTTGTAAGCGGCCATAATTGACTGCGCATTGCCTTCTTCCACCAGCACCTGGTATGGTTTTAAATAATACTCACGCAAAAGCTGTTCATCGATATCGGAAGACCCATTGTGGCGGTTCCATTCTTCATTATTGGCAACAAAATGTTTTGGGGCTGCGATGGCTTTTAAATATTTAGGATCGTCTCCCTGTATCCCCTTCACATAAGCCATGGATATTTGAGAGGTCAAATAGGTATCTTCTCCATAGCACTCATGTGTTCTTCCCCAACGGGGATCACGCGCCAGTTCAACCACCGGAGCCCAGAAAGTGAGTCCGACTTTGGGATTACCCAAATGAAACTGTGCCCTTGCCTCATCCGAAATTGCTGAGGCGACATTGAGAACAAGCTCCTTATTCCAGGTAGAAGCTTGCGCTATGGCATGAGGAAAAATAGTCGCAACACCATCTCCTTTTTTTGCCTTGATACAATGGGTATTTTGCCCTGACCATTCATAACCCTTTATTTCAAAGCGATGTAGATCCTGCGAAATGCGACTACTCATCTGAGATATCTTTTCTTCGAGGGTCATCTTCGAAAGCAGATCATCAACTCTTGCTTCAAAGGATTGGGTATGATCTTTATAAATTGGAATTTTCTCCGTATGCTGAGCGCATGCTGTTCTGCTCAAGAAGAATATTGACATTATAATGGTTGTAGCTCCAAGGATATTTGAAATTGATCTCTTGATGATTGTCATTTTTTATGGATTAATGATGCATCTATTTTATGCTTGATCTGATAAGTGAATAAACACGAATTCAAACCTATATTAAAATACTCAATATAGGAATTATTGTACTATTGAATAATTGTACTGTTCTGATTATTGGAAGGATTATGGAGTTTACCTGTTAATGGAGTCTGTTACTTATTCATATTTGATGAGCTCCTTTTTTTATGAATTATAACAAAAGTCATTTGGTATTACTCTATACCAGGATCCTTACGTTGGTGACAGACCTGGAACAGCCTATTTAGTTAATAAAGATCTTCAATTCAATAATTCTTCGCCCGTGGTATATTCTAGAACCTTCGAATTTATAATGCCTTCAGAATCTTTCTTTTTACTTTCCTGTATTTTGACAATGAAGTGGTATAATCTGTATAATTTCTGAATAGCTTGTTGATTTGCTTATTGGCAAATGATCCATTTACCGATTTTAACTTATACAATAGTTCATAATCTTCAATGCCCATTCTATGTGCCTCAAACCTGGTAGATGACAACGGTCCGCGCTCTCCGGGATATAAAATATGAGTATCTCCAGCCGGTAAAAAATTATTGGCCGCAGCTCCGGGAGCCGGATGATGAACAACGCTTTGTTCAAAAGGATCGACAACGTAATAATTGAGTCCCCAGTGAAGAAATCCATAGGTGTTGTAGTGTGCGGCGCCCCATCCAAAATAAACCTGTCTGATGCGCTCCATATCCAGGGTACGGTTAAGCCAGGGTCCTCCGGGAATCAAGCAAGTGTAAACAAGCACCTTATCCCCTTTCTTTTTTCGCGCCCTGAAAAAAGCTTCATTTTCCTGGAAGTCGTTGATCAAAGGGCACCAAAAATCAACAGCGCCAACCAGTCCATCACGGTCGTTTGTCGCCTCTATAATTTTAACTTCCGGAAAAATGGATTTCACTTGTCTCGCAATATCTTTATAACATGCCGCCTGAACGGATGTCGGCTCATCAGAAATGTGCTGAAACCAGTAATTGCTGAGATTGTATTTTAATGCAAAATTCCTGATTAGCTTCATAATCATTTCCACATCCTCTTTTCCATTTTCATGGTAATACCTTTTCTTCGTCAGACGAACTTTCAATTCGGAATCACCCCAATCATCATTATCACCGCGATACATTAAATGTGGAGATTCAATATAACTAAACCCCGCATCTCTGAACACATCTATGAAACGAATCATACGCTCTTCATCAAGAACGATTTTCCCGTCTTGCATACCAATCAATTCACCGGGTATGATAATAGAATTTTGCCGTCCATGTGCCATCATCTTTGCATAATTCCGCAACACCTCGAACCACGAATCTGACCACCGCTCCACATGATGCTTTTCTTCCATATTTTTTAAACTGTACCAGTTGGTATAGAAAAAATGCCCTTGTTGTAAATTCGGAACTGTTGCCTTATAAATTTTTGGAGAGAAAATTTCTGTCATTTTCCATCCATCTCCCGCTGCCTCGATAATTATTTTAAATTTTCCGGTACCAGCAATAACTTCTGTTGGAATACTCAAACGGAACGCAGAATAAATATCCTTTGATATTACTTGCCTGGATTTAAGCGGTTTGATGACTTCATATATTCTGAAAGGAGCTCTTCGAATTACATATGGATTCTTGGTATTTTTATACTGCTCTGTACGGCTGTCCAAACCTGTATTTTGCTCTACCGGAACATGAAGCAACTCACTCCAGTAATGGTCGATAGATTTCCCTTCAAGGGTTGCAGATATAGTGAATCGTGTTCCTTTTGGAACCTGAATTACGATATGTACATCGGCAAAAGTTCCGAGAGCATAATCTGCAGACCATTTGGCACCATACTTTGAAAGGTCATTTTTATCAGGGTAGATGGGCTCCAGCGGATCGACGAGCCATAGTTCTTTTGTCTGCCCGAACGAAGTATTTACGGCTAAACACAAAATGAAAAATAATAATCTCACGCTGAATCTTATTTTTTATTCCACAAAATGAAGTTCGCCAAATGATGATGGCACATGAAAATCAGGATCTTTGGTTTCAGGATGTACCCAACTCACCCACTCCAATACTGCTTTTCTTCCATTTAGTGAAATACAATCACCCCTAAATAGTCCCGCTTGCACAACACCGTTTTTCCATATATTTAAGTCTTTCAATGATGTTATAGAAATTTGTCCTTGTACAACATAAGATGCACTATTTCTTTCGGTTATAATTTTCAATTGACCTTTTGGCCAGCTCCACAATTTATTGATGTTGCGGTAATAATGGGCTTCATAATCAAGGATTCGTCCATCAGGATCCATTTCAAGGCAATAGTATGGGGACAGTTTATCATTAATTCTAAAAAATATTTCAGCGCGATCAGACATCTCCACCTCATCCTTCTTATCAGTATCATGAAAAACCAATATATTTTCATCCACAACATCAAACCGGAAGAAAAAATGTTCATCATCCCAGCATCCTTTAAAGCTCATAACGGGCTTTTTATCAGAAATCCATGGATATTGAAAATCATTCAGAGGTTCCACCTTTTCCCATCCAAGGGACTCAATACCTGAAACTTTATCGCGTAATTTTTTTACCTTATATTTTTTAATTTCTTTACTCATTCCATGTAGTTTTTGATTCTTAAACTTCAATATAGCATGAAAAAGCAAGAGCTAAAAAAAGATTGATCAAAGATCGACGTGGATTGATTAAAGATTGAATAATCAATCCAATCGGTTCATTAAACCTTTCTCCCTCCTTTGTGTAATACCTATATCCTGATAAAAATTTTCTTCTTGTAAAGCCAGTAGCACACATACCATAACAAATAAAGAACAATCATACTCAAAATGATGTTGGCATATAATTCACCTGTCCAGCCAAAAAGTGCATTGGAAAATGGCAACACTACATCTTTGATCAGGTTGGCTCCGCCCACATGAGCATACAAATAAATGAATAATGGGTTCATACCAACAATGGTAAAAAACAATACTCCTTTGCGATATTTTTTTATATCTATTAACCAATAACTTAGGGCAAGCGCAAGGATGGTCCATCCCCCGCTGGCAAAAACAAAAGTACTTGTAGAAATACGTTTTATAATGGGCGTAAAGTAGCTAAAACCATATCCTATAATCAATCCGATGACCCCGGCGATTAATAAGATCTGCATCTTTTTCTTATTTGTCCGGTTGCTCATCAACAGTTGACCTGCCAATACGCCCCAGATGGTATGGGCTGTTGTGGGGATTGCATTGAAATTTGCCCAATGCCCTCCATCTTCCTGCCCGGAAATCAGAATGTTGGACCATGCCCCAAAATTCTCTCCTGCGACAAAAGCATGATTGAAACCTTCCAGTGGAAAAAAGCGATATAAGGCTTCAGTTACAAGGATTAATAACACTGAAAAACCAATCTGAACAGTCGGAGACTTTCGGATAACTAAAAAAGCCAGTATGTAAGTCACAGACAATTGTGCGAGGACGTTTTGAAATCTGAAGGTGATTTTTCCTGGCCCTATACAATATAAGCCCCATCCAAGTAGCAATAATAATAAGGCTCTCTTTAAAGCATGTCGAAACAATTGATTATAGTTGGCGCCCTTTTTCATTCTATTGGCAAACGATAGAGGCATTGCCACTCCAACAATGAACATAAAAAAAGGCTGGATCAAATCCCAAAAATGTAAGCCCTCCCAATTCACATGATGAAATTGCTGCCCAAGTGAAAAAAGAAATGTGCCTTCAAGCTCGGGAGATACGATATAGCGAAAAAGATGCGAAAACTCCGCAATAAGTAAAAACATCGTAAGCCCCCTAAAAAAATCAAGCGACAAAAGCCGGTTGTTTGTTTGTTCTTGTAGTTGTGCCATAGTAAAATTATATCTATAAATGCGTATAAGTCAATTAACCCTATTTAATGGAGGCTTGGCGAATAAAATACCTAAAGTTTCAGTATTTAAAAATTAAGGCTTCAAACTTAAAAAATATTGAGCACTTTCAAGGATAATTGAGATAATATAAGTAGGTGATTTATATTAATATCCTACGCTGCTCTTTTACAATGAGTTCTCTCGAATATGCTCATCAGGTAGGTTTGCGTTTACTTGGAATTCATATATCAATTTACTAATATTAACATACACGCATAAATAAATTATTATGATTCAAATAGTTATTGCATCAGAATCAAGAGAGCAACTTGAAGAGATTGCGGGGTATCTTCTAATAAATCATCTTGTCATATCCGTTGACTATCATCATGACATTAGAAGGACAGAATATGAAAACGGAGTGTTGAAAAATTATAACTTTCATTTTATAACAGGAAAAACAAAATCCTTATTATTCAGTGAAATTGATTCGAGGTTAAGAGAACAGTATAAAGATAATACTCCCGAAATATTCTCACATCCCATCGTCAATATGGATTGGGAGTTGTCGGACAAACTTAAATCGGATACTGAAAAAATCTAATAATTTCAATATCTCGGAATAAATCTGTGGTTATTATTAGTTTTTATTCCAAAATAATCTACTCTGAAAGTTTAACCTGCAAGGGATTGTTTAGCTGGTTTGCATCTCTCGCTAGCAAATTAATAAAATTTCCGGCATCTTTAAATTTTTCATCCTGAAGCTCCCATCCGGCATAAAAATAAAAATCAACCGGAGCCGAATCTTCAATTTTCATTTCTACCATGTAAGTCTGAACAATTCCTTCTCCTTTGTCAGGGGCAGTTATGGTACGGATAAAATCTGCTTTTTTCAGTAAAATACCCAGCCCAAGCTTTTCACCATCATAGGCCTGGTTGTCATGGGTAGCAGCATATACATAATGCTCATTGGGTTCTACAAATATTAAAGAATCACTGTCGATGTTCACAATACCGGAAATCAGACTTTCTCCGCCTACTAATCCTTTTATTGTCACACTGCTTTTATAAAAATTAGCGCCACCCCAGATAGATATCTCATGGATGACATCATAACTATTCTCTTCGACAACCCAATTGTCATATTTCATCCTGAAGATACTGCGCAACGGGCCATCTGCAACAATCTCAATACTTCCAGTCTCGGGAAGGTCGAGGCGGTAAATAGCATCATTCATCTTCATTGCAATAGCACCGGAACCAAGCGAATTGCCAACTTTCAGAATATCCATTCCCCAATCGGATAATTTATGATAAGAATGCGCGATTAGTCCAACTTTGTCCAACACCATTTCTGGTGTGCGCTTGCCGAAAATATCCATCCCATTCCGGGCGTCGTAGTAATTTCTGAAACCAACTTTATCATTTTCCCATGCAGGACCCTCCATTTGAAAATACTTCTGTGAATTAGGAGAATCTGTAGATTTAAGTCTGGGTGCATTGGTAAGTTCATTATGTTCCGGAGCCATATCAGCAAACCTGATGTTAGATCTTACTTCGTATGAAGGTACCTTTTCAGGCTCCACGAACTCAACAATAATTTTACTTTTAGAATTGGGATCTGCTGTCGCCAGGAAAAAAAGTTCATCCCATTTACCATCATTGTCCAAATCATCAACTTGCGATGGTATAAGCTGATCCGATTCGTTTTTCAATATTGGGACCATGTTTTCAGGTAATTCTTTTACCAGGGAAGTCAAATTTTGCCTTGAGATAACTATTTGCTCATCTACCCTCAACTCATCGGAATTATTGACGAGAACGAATTGTTTTTTTTTACCTCTTTCATTTCATGACCACATTTTTATTGTCAAAATCAAGAAAAATAATGCTTGTCTCATAGTTACTTAAGGGGATATCTAAAATTAACTTATTGAAATTCAGATAGATGTGTTATCTTAGCATCAAAGAATATTAGATGGCACAAATATACAAACCCACTGGCACAAA
>JAJRQT010000108.1 GCA_024280115.1 Bacteroidota bacterium
AAGATGCCTTTGTCCCAAACTTAGTTTTGAAGGCTTCTCTGTCCAATTCTTTTAGTAATTTCATATGCAATATCTTTTCTATAAGATACAAATTAATTACCTGGTTAACAAGCGTTTGAGACTTAAATGGGTAACCCTATTCTTTTATTAACTTTAATACTTTCTCCGAACTTATCTCCGAACCTTTCTCCGCATACCTTTTTAAAACAATTGTAAATATTCCATCTGTTTTAAAAACAGGAACAGGTAATTTAGCCTTTTCCATTTCCTCTTTTATTCTACTTATGCCTGAACCTATTTGCTCAACCATATCTATTCTTTCAAACAAACCAAAAATCAAAGGATTTCTGCTATGGCTTTTGGTTCCAAATTCACTGGGAGAAATGGCGCTTACCAAACCTCCAGGATTGGTAATTTCCACTCTATCATCAAATACTTCGATGGTAATTCGCCCGCCTTTATCGTAATAATCGCGATGAGTAAGCGAATTGATAATTGCTTCTCTAAAGGCTGTTTCAGGTATTTCCCAAATTTCTTCCCTTGGTCCGCCTCCTTCTATTTTGTAACGTACATTTAGCTTTGCCTTTATCCATTGCATTGCTTGCCTATATTGATAAATCAAGGGCCCTCCCCAGATTTTATCATCAATTATCTGTGTTTTAACTGTACCTTCAAAAGCAATGCAACGCACAACAGCTTTATCGAAAAAGTTTTCTGGAGATTTTCCGAAAAACAACACACTGCCCTTTTTAAAAAGCCCGTCATCATCTATTAATTTCAGGTTTTTTATAATCTGGCTGTTGTCAACAGCAGATGAAAAACCCGCATTCAGTCTGAATTCTTTAAAAAAATCAATAGAGAAATCATCTCCATAAGAAAACATGCGGCAAATAGCTTCATCTAAATAGATACGGTCTGCCTGCTGAAAAAAATCGCGCATTTGTTCTACCGAAGTTATTTTTTGGGAATTGGGGCCTTGCCTTACATAAATAGCCCCAGAAAGCGTATATGGTTTTTGTGTGCCAGATGGAACCTCGATAACCCCTATTTGTTTTCCCTCTATTTCAATTAAATAGAAAGGACAAAACAGATGTGGATTAAGTTGATCTATTGCATTTTGGATAGCCGAACGTTTTTTTTTGACAACTACCACACCCTGGATTTTATTTTTATCGTCAATACCCAACAAAACAACTCCCCCTGCAGCATTAGCAAAAGAACATACCTCTTCTGCCAACTCTTTTACCTTGGTCGGAACTCGAATTTTAAACTCGGCATTGTAGCCTTCTCCAGATGTGATGATACTCTTTATGTCTGCTTCGGTGAGTTGCATATTCATCTTTAACTTCTACTGCTAAATTTAATGGATTTTGTTCACCTGCCAACTCTTTTATTCCTTTGCCTGTAAAAAAGGTGCTTTTCCTAAGTTTAAACAACTGACTTTATCCTAACCCAAATATCCTACCACGACCAGGCCAGACACCTCAATCCCTTCCATGAACCAGTCGCTCGGTTGTACGGAGTGACGCATGTCATGGTCGATGATATTGGAATTTCTGAGTATTTGTCAATATTAACCACTCGCAGGATGCGAGCGATTGTATATTTTTATTGTTTTTAGTGAGAAGGATGCTTGCGATAGTTAGAGATTTCCATCATTCTCACTTTTTTTTCCTCAAAAATATATCACCATTTACCGATTGAATAGTTATTGGTGTTCCCCCGCCATTGATGGTGCCTTCAAGGTTAAACATATTCATATTCGGCGCAACTACCGGCATTGTTGCAGAAGCATCTTTATCAACTTTGATGTCCCAATCTGTATAAGCCTCACCATTTACAGTGTGAAGCTCCATATTTGCAGCAACATTTTTTGGTAAACTTATATCCACAAAACCATTCACAGATGTAATTGAATTTGGCTTATCCGGTGTTAAGTTGCTATAAACAATCTCCACATCACCATTGGTGGTAGTGGCCACTACCGGACCTGATACATTTTTCATTTTAATATCCGAGTTCAAGGCAATTATTTCAACTTCACCTTTATAATTTTCAATATGGTAAGTTGTTGATATTTGTGCATGTAAATCGTTTATCTGTAGATTGGCTCTATTGGGAACTAAAAAAGTATAAGTTTTATTACGGGCGTTTTGAGAAATCTTTAATACATTGAAATTATTATTTTGCTTTTCTACCACAAGCCCAATTCCTGTATTATCAGAAGCATTGTTTGCAAGAGGTTTTAGTCCGGATGCTCTTTCCGGGATATCAGCGATTTCCTCTTTGGGGACATCAACAAATTCTCCAGAGAAATCCGTAGAGATAATAATCTCATCCTTATCATGTCCGATAATAAATACATTTTTTGACCCAACATGAATTTCAATTTTCGAGTCCGGGCTATTCGCCATTTCTATTTTATATTCATTTTGTGCCCGGGCATATTGTGCCGTAATAATAAATGCCAGACATACAATCAGTTGCTTCGTTGTTATTTTATTTAATATTTTCATGTTTTTATAATTTTCATTTTTGTTGTACAACAGAACATTGATAATTCCTTTTTGTACTCTGAATGGCTCCGTTCAAACCGAATTCATATTCCTATATTAATTTTCCTATCCCCTGTGCCGCTTTTTGTTTTACCGCCTTTATTTGATTTTCACCCTGCATCATTTCCTGTAGCCCGGGTAATGCTCGTTTTTCATTCAATCCGACCAGCATTTCTATTAATTTAATTTGTAGTACGGGATCTGTTTGTCTCGATAAACCATTGATGAATGCCTTGCGTACTTTCTCTTGATTTCCAAATTTGAATAGTGCGTCAGCAGCGGCATTTTTCACATTGGCATTTTCATCATTGTTGAAAGTATAAATGAGTGCGTCTAAAATTTCATCGCTGGCACTATCCAGTTTTTTAATTTCGTACGTAGCCATAATGCGGTCACTTGCAGATTCTTTTCTCAATTGTGAAAGCGCTACCAACTGCTTCATTTCACTGATGTCTTGCCTGAGTTCCGCAACATCAGAATTATCTGCAGCCTGCTTTCCTATCATCCATCCGGCCAATACGCCAACTATAAGTAATGAAAATCCGGCGGCGATTCTTGCTGTCCACGAAAAAGTATTTGGCATTATTTTATGTTCCGGAGTTGTTTTGGTTGCCTGTACACTTCCAAAATCAATTTCCTGATCTGTGGACTCCTCGGTTAAGGCATTCATCATAGCAAATAGTTCAGCGTCAGCCTTTAAATACTCTGGTATATTAGTGGCGGTAGTCAATGATTTTCTCAAAATAGCTTCCTCTTCAAGGCTCGTCTCACCGGCATAATATTTTTCAAGCAGCACCTTTATATCATCTGGTCTCATAGTTTCTGATTTTTAAATAGTTACCTTTTACATTCTTTCTGGCTCTTGACAGATTCACCCTGATCGCATTCACGTTCATGCCTGTCACTTCTTCTATTTCTTCATAAGAATAATGCTCAATGTCCCGCATGTGAATAATCATCCGTTGTTGTTCCGGTAGTGTACTGAACAGTTTCAACATCAGGTCCCGGAGATTATTAAAAGAAACCATGCTAAATGGCGTGAAATTTTCCCTTCCAATATCCTGATCCTTTATTTCCACCATGTGTCTATTCTTCGTACTTTTAATTTTATCTAGACAAAAATTCTTCATAACCTTCATGGCATATGCCTCCGGATTTTTCAGATCTTCAATGATATCCTTATTGTTCCATAATTTTATATATACCTCCTGAAGTGCATCTTCAGCATCTTCTTGGTTCTGGAGCATTGTTTTGGCAAGCCGAAACAACTTATCTTTTACCGGTATCAATTCTTTTTTAAAGACCTGAATCTGCATTTCAATAATATAGACGACCCTGCTCAAATATCATTACAGTGAAAAGGATAATTTTTAAAAATTCAATACTTTTATTCTCTATAAAAATTTAAACCTTATACTATCGCCATGGGAAATCAGACATATTTAGCATTTAATAATCAAACCAACTCCAGAAGATCATTTATAAAAAAAGGTACGGCGGGTATTATCACAGCTTTGGCAGCACCATCAATTATCAGTTGTGCGAACAGCAATGAATCTGGCAAAAAGAAACTTGGCCTGGCGTTGATGGGCCTCGGATACTACAGCACACAGATTTTAGCGCCTTCCATACAGATGTGTAAAAACACCTATTTGGCTGGGATTATAACCGGCACCCCATCCAAAGCCGAAGAATGGTCCACCAAATACAAGCTCAAAAAAGAAAACATTTACAACTATGACAATTTTGATGAAATCGCCAACAACAAAGAAATTGATATTGTGTACGTGGTAGTGCCCAATGGATTGCACAAAGAGTTTACTATCCGGGCTGCAAAGGCGGGTAAACATGTATTGTGTGAAAAACCTATGGCGGCCAATGCTGCGGAATGCAGGGAGATGATCGCTGCTTGTAAAGAAAATAATGTCCGCTTATCCATTGGATACAGGATGCATTTTGAGCCCAATACCCAAGAGATAATGCGCCTTGCAAAAGACAAAGATTTTGGAGATATCAGACAAATATCTACAGGGGCCGGTTTTAATATGGGTTCTTTTGACAGTTGGAAATCTAAAAAAGAGCTGTATGGTGGTGCTATGATGGATATGGGCGTGTATCCTTTGCAGGCTGCCAGATATTCAACTGGTGAAGAGCCGATTTCCGTTTCTGCTCAAACATTTAAGATTCGTCCTGATAAAATTGAAGCAGACGAGATCACCTCATTTCAATTACAGTTCCCAGGTGGTACTGTGGCGAATTGTGAGACCGGATTCCATGCCAATTTCAATTACTTGAAAGTATACTGTGAAAAAGGATGGTATGAACTGGATCCATTTTCATCTTACAATGGAATCATGGGTAAAAAAAGCAAAGGAGAATTCAACTTTAAACAGGTAAACCAACAGGCTCGTCAAATGGATGAAGTGGCCTGGTGCATTATGAATAAAAAACCCATGCGTGTAAAAGGAGAAGAAGGTCTGAAGGATTTGATCGTTGTTGAAAAGATTAGGGAATCGATTGCCCAGGGAGGGAAGACGCTGATGATTTGAGCATATTGAAGACAGACAATTAATTTTTTTTTTAAGACCTATATGGTAATAATTTGACACAGATGATTACGCCTCCATAGTTCCCGTTTAAGTATGTCTTGATGAATATCGGGGGGCATATTATTCGAGCTAAACTATTATTATTATTTTTGATATTGAATATAGAAAACTATGAAAAATTATATAAAAGAAGATGATCCTTTTGTGGTTCCAACCATCGACATGAAATTGATTGAAGAGCATTTTGGGAATGCGAGCAATAAATATGATAAATGTAGCATTGCCCGAATGGAAGTACCGCCAAGATGGAAAGAACCATCTCAACTGCCTGAGTTTGATGAATTTACCCTTATGATTAAAGGTAAGAAGCTAGTCATTGTGGATGGAGAAAAAATAGTATTAGAGGCCGGGCAAAGCATTTTGGTAAAGAAAGGCGCAAAAGTTCAGTATTCTAATCCTTACGATTATCCCGCTGTGTATTGGTCGGTTTGTTTACCGCCATTCTCACTCGATACCGTTCACCGGGGAACGTAGTATGCATAGAAACACTTTCAATGAATATGATTATTGTCATGAATAAATTAATAAAAACATTTCCCTATATGGTGCTAAAATCAAATTGAGTAATTTTGGCACCGAATATAAAATGAAAAAATCAGGAAATAATATTAGAGGTAATTACTAAAAACTGAAAAAATGAGAGATAAAATTGTTGCAGGAAACTGGAAGATGAACAATACACTTGAGGAAGGCATCACACTCGCTTCTGAAATTGTAAATATGGTTGCAGACGAATTGACCGATGATGTAAAAATGATCATGTGTACACCATATATACACTTAAATGCTGTTTCAAAAATAATAGGTGGTGCAGAAAAGGTAAGTTTAGGATCACAAAATTGTAATGACAATCTAAAAGGCGCTTATACCGGTGAAATATCAGTTGGTATGTTGAAATCTGTGGGTGTTGAGTATGTAATTTTAGGACATAGCGAAAGAAGAGAGTATTTTGGTGAATCCAATGATTTTTTAGCCAAAAAAGTGAATACAGTTTTAGAAGCCGGCCTCAATCCGATTTTCTGCTGTGGAGAGACTTTGGATATAAGAGAAAAAGGAGCACATTATGAATTTGTTACAAATCAGCTTACTGAAAGCTTATTCCATTTGTCTGCAGATGATTTCAAAAAATTAGTGATCGCCTATGAACCCATCTGGGCAATTGGAACCGGCGTCACAGCATCAAAAGAACAAGCACAGGAAATGCATGAAAAACTGAGAGCACACATTGCCGGAAAATATGGCACAGAGGTTGCAGAAGGTATTTCAATCCTTTATGGAGGAAGCTGCAATCCGAAAAATGCATCAGACTTATTTGCACAAAAGGATATCGACGGCGGACTTATTGGAGGAGCTTCATTGAAATCGAGGGATTTCGTTGATATTGGAAAGTCATATTAAATATTTTATGCTATTGAGATTTTTAAGGAGAGTTGCCCTGATTTTGATTTTGGTAATCATTGGCAATTCTCCTTCTGTTTTTTCGGCCCAGGTAGATTTTTGTAAATTGTTTGGCGCTGTTTATGTCGAAAATAACCAAAAGCTTGCTGACTTCAGGGTTTTTGAGGAAGATTCAGAAGCCTTTTGCGACGTCAAGGTTTTTGAGGTGGAAAGTCGCGTGTATGCAGATCGTGAAGGATTATGGCATTTCACTGATAAAAAGGCCTTTGCAGATTTTACGATATATTTTGAACCTAAAAAAGGCCTGGCAGATTTCTCCGTTTACTTTATCGACATTGAATCATTTGCCGGCTGTAATAAATAAATATGAGTCAGTATTTAAAAATAACAATCTCCAGTATTTCTGAACTTCACGAAATTCTGATTGCTGAGTTGGGTAATATTCAATATGATTCATTCCAGGAAATTGATGGCGCAATTGAAGCATTTGTAAAAAAGGAATTATACGAAGAAGAGCTGCTAAATTCCATACTTAAGAAATATAATATCTCCTCTAAAATTAAAATTGAAGAGCTGGAAAATATCAATTGGAATGAGGAATGGGAAAAAAACTTTGACCCTGTTTTTGTAGAAGGAAAGGTACAGATCAGAGCGACATTTCATGAGCCTCAGCCAAATTTTGAATATGATGTCATCATTAACCCCAAAATGTCCTTTGGTACCGGACATCATGAAACAACCCACCTAATTGTCGCTGAACAATTGAAGATTAATCATGAATATAGAACCTTTTTAGATGTAGGTACAGGCACGGGAATCCTGGCGATAATGGCCTACAAGTTAGGATCAGGATATATTTCAGCTACCGATATTGATGACTGGTGTATTGAAAATAGCAGGGAAAATTTTAAGCTTAATCAGGTTTGCGAATATGAGATTTTTCAGGGAATGATTGATAAACTTACATTACCCGGATTGTATGATATTATATATGCGAACATCAATAAGAACGTACTGTTGAACGAAATACCATTCTATAAATCTTTATTAAATAATCAGGGAATATTGGTGCTAAGTGGCTTTTATACCGAAGATATTGATGATTTAGTGGAGAAAGCACAAAATTCCGGTCTTACATATGTTTATTCAAAGACAAAAAATAACTGGGCAATGTTGCGATTCTCCCTGACAAAAGTATAATCACTTATCTCAATTTGACGTTAATATCACAGAAAACTTATCCGGTTGATATTTATCATAATCTGCAATAAAGTAGTATTGCAATAATTGCTAAATTGTCAACTTTCTAAAAACAGGTGTTTTTCATAGCGAATGAAAAGAGTCTTCAATCTTATTTTATTGATTTTTGTCACTAATATGGCCATAGGTCAGCATGTGACATTAAATGATTCTGTAAATTCCTTTGGTACCCAGGTTGTTGCTTTTTTAGAAAGGACCAATAATTCAGAGGCTGCAAACATCGGGCAGGATTTCAACGCGCTTTGGCCAAATTCATTTTCTAACAAACAGCAAACAATCATCATTGACATCGCTTTACGATTGCAGCAAAGAAAGTATTCCACAATTCCATATCAAAGAGATTTTTTTGGTGTTCTGACGACAGGGGTTAATCTCAGAGGTCTTTCAGGGAATAAAATGGATAATTTGCTCGATATGCTTTCTCAATCTCTCGACAAAAGTACTGCAAGAAATTTTTCGAGAGAACTGGTAAACCTGAGGACATTTTTTGACCATGAAGCACTTCATTTCACCAGATACAACAGTCTGTATGTATTGAATGCTGACTATGATTTTGCTTTTATTGATGCGATTTCAGCATCAGAGGAAGAAGAAATCGTCGTTGAAACAGCTGATGAAAAAGTAACAGAAGCCGAAGGATGGGGAGATGATACTGAAACCGGTTGGGCTGATGATTCAGGAGATGGATGGGAAGATTCAGATGCTTCCTGGGAAGAGGACGAAACTGATACATGGACAAATGTTGATGAAGAAGGAGGTGATGAAAATGCCATCCTGACTTTTCAGGAAACTGTCCTGGAAATTGATCTCCCGGAAGTAGATGGAGCCGTAATTACATTTTCAAAAGTAGATTTAGTCATAGCTACAAAATATGATTCTGCAATGTTGGCTGGTACTTCAGGATCATTTATGCTGGATAAATACTTATTTGTCGGCGAGAGAGGAAAATTCGATTGGTCCTCTGCCGGAATGAGTTCGAATGAAGTATTTGTTAATCTCGAAAAATATAGTTTCAACACACGTAATCCGTATCTCGAAGCCAGCAGTGCAAAGCTTTCTTATGCTGAGAAAATCAATAAAATACCAGATGGATATTTTGAATTTAAAAGTATTAAGCATGATAGTTTAGAAGATTCACGCTATCCTAAATTTATTTCCTACAAGAACGATATCAGGTTGAAGAATATCGGGGACGACAACCTCATATTCGTTGGAGGCATTGCCTTGGAAGGCAACAAGCTGATGGGAGCCTCCGCCTATGGATTAGATTCTAAAATGGAGTATTCTGATGAAAAGGGAAAAAAATTCAAAACCTATTCCAAACTTTTCAATTTCAGGGATTCTGTTATTACCGCCTACAATTCAAAAGTTACCATTTATCATGGAAGAGATTCAATAACCCATCCTTCGGTAAAAGCGCGGTTCTACACCAATGAAAAAAGATTTGTAGTTATCAAAGATCAGAATGGATATAGTATAAGACCTTTCAGCGCTTCATTTTATAACATGAGCATAGAGGCAGATATGATCAACTGGGATATAAATAGTGATAGCATGAACATATCCATTCTCAATGCTAAAAGTATGCTTCCTGCTTATTTTATATCCAGCGAATACTACGATTTTGAAGAGATAAAGGAGCTTTCCGGAGTTTATAATTTTAATCCACTCCTAGTGGTTTATAGCTATGGAGCCAAAAGAAAAACCCGTGAGTTTTATGTAAGTGATCTTATTGATGATCTCAAATTGAATGAAAAAGCAGTAAGAGGCGCCATGCAACATCTCATGTACCTCGATTTTATTGAATATGAGGATATTGGTGGAAGAATTTATTTAAAAGACAAAGCCATTCATTTTATAAGGTCAAAAAATAATAAGAAAGATTATGATGATCTTCTTATCCCATCGCTATCTACCAACAAACCAAATGCTACCCTTCATCTAGATACTGAAGAATTGACAGTTAGGGGTATCGATAAATTTTTCATCAGTGAAATATTGGATGTTTATATTTATCCAAAAAACAAAGAAATACAATTACTTAAGAACCGGGATTTTAAATTTGATGGCCAACTGTTCGCGGGAAACTTTGAATTTGCCGGAAGGAATTTCACTTTCCGCTACGATAGTTTTATGGTGGATCTTAAAAAAATTGACTCGGTAAAATTTTATATTGATGGTGAAGGATTGTATGATAAAAAACTGGTAGACAATAAACTGGTTTCTCTTGAACTTCACGAAAATGGATCTGATGATGATTCAGATAAAAGCACTACCGGCACGCTTTATATCAACAACCCGAAAAACAAATCTGGCAAGAAAATATTTCCTCAATATCCTATTTTCAATGCGGCAAGAGGAGCAATTGTCTATTTTGACACCGACGAAACACTGGGTGGGGCATATGATAAATCAGTATATTTTATTGTACCGCCATTTGGTATTGATAGCTTGAGTAGTAGCGATCCTGCTACAATTGGCTTCGATGGAACCTTTGTAACAGGAGGAATATTGCCGGAGTTTAAAGAAAAGTTAAAAATCATGCCTGACAATTCCTTGGGATTTGAGCACATAATTCCACAGGATGGTTTTGAATTGTACGGAGGTTCTGGTAAAATTTATCATAGCGTGCAGCTCGATAAAAATGGTTTGGTTGGTTCCGGGAGCATTGATTATCTGACAAGTTCTTCAAATTCAGATAAATATGTTTTCTATCTAGATTCAATGGTGGCGGAAGGCACTAACTTTAAACTGAATGAAGGTGATCTTAATGGAATTTCTTACCCTGATATTTATACTGATAATTTTAAAATGAAATGGATGCCAAAAGATGATCATATGATTGTAAGAAATCAATTGGATAGCTTTCAATTATATAACAATTCGGCAACGCTTAATGGATTTATAGATTTAACCACGACTGGAGTAAATGGTGGAGGCGTTATGACTACCAGGGGATTTGAGACAGAATCCGAAGAATTTTGGTTTTCGGAAACTACTTTAATGGCAAAACATTCTTCTTTTAAATTAGCATCTGATAATCCTGAAAAACCCTTGCTTATGGGAGATGATATTCGACTGGATTTTGACTTCAATCGTAACCTGGCAGATATCAGCCCTGAAATTGAAGGTATGGCAGCAATTGATTTTCCTTATGCTCAGATTAAGACCTCCATCTCAAATGCGCAATGGAATTTACAGGAACAAAAGGTTTATATGACGAAACCCCCGGATGTAGATATTGAGCACTCATATTTCTACGCTACCCGTGAAGAACTGGATTCACTGGCGTTTAATGCCGAATCCGCAGAATATGACCTTCAAACAAATGAATTGAAAGTTTCCGGAATTCCGTATATCATTGTTGCAGATGCAATGATTACGCCTGAAAACAATGAAGTGCTCATATTGGAGAACGCCCAAATTGGTGAGCTTTATAATACCACAATTGTTATTGATACACTGAATGAGTACCACAGACTAATTAATGGAACTATTCAAATTCATTCAAGAAAAGATTTTTCCGGTGATGCCACTTATGAATTCGTAAATGCAATCAAAGATACCTCCAATATCAAATTTGGAATATTTGAATTGTGGAAAGACCCTGAAGTAAAGGACTCAAAATTACAAACTGTAGCAAGCGGAATCATCAATAATGAAAATAAACTAAAAATATCAGACGGGTTATATTATAAAGGAGATGTGACCATGTACGCTAGAAATAGGGCCCTGGAATTAGAAGGATTCGTTCAGTTTGATTTGAAGTCGAGGGAGGACTATGATACCTGGATACGGTACTCAAGCATGGATGAAGAAACTCAGGATGTAACCTTCGATTTTAATCAGGCCATTACTGAAGGTGGCAAAAGGCTGAATGCCGGAATACATTATGGGAGTCTGAATGATGAACTTTATGCAACATTTGCTGAAGGAAAACATATAGATTCTGATGAAGATTTTTTTAAACCCAATGGCATCATGCATTTTGATTCTGAAAAAGGCATGTTTATGATTGAAGATACAGCCAAAACGAATGGAAGTAAATACAGTGGAAAGGTATTTGGCTATAATGATGCTACAGGAGCAATTGAGTTTGAAGGGCCCGTTACTTTTGTGGAAAATAGCGAAGACGCGATGCTTACTGCTTCCGGCATCGGTAGTGGAAACATCAACGATGGAAAATTTAGGATCAATTCATTATTAAAATTTGATTATAAATTACCTGCACCGGCACTCAATGCTATGGCGGCTGATTTGTTTGAGGTTATCGAAAATTTTGGAGCTCCTGAAGCGGAAAATGATCCCGATGCATTTTTATATAAGGTTTCCGAATTTATTGGAGAAAGAGCAACTATTGAATATGATAAACGCAACCAGGAAGAATATTTGCCTATAGCTTCATTCACGTCTAAAATGGTTGGTAGTCTTGTATTTTCAAAAGTGGATATGGAGTGGTCACCGGACCACCATGCCTGGTATAGTGTCAATAAAGTTGGACTATCGAATATTCTACGATCAGATATCAACGCATCGATCGATGGATTTATAGAATTAAAAAGGTCTGCTGACCGTGGAACAATTATGAATATATTCATCCAGGTATCGTCAGATTGTTGGTACTTTTTTGGATTTGAAGACAATAAATTGATAATTTATTCTTCAAATAATGAGTTTGTTGACATTATTATCTCAAAAAGCAATGTCAGTAAAGCAGGCTTTGGTGAATATATTTTTACAGATGCTGACCGTACCGATGTATTGAAATTTGTTGACCGGTTTAGGCTTGATTACTTAGGTATTAATGAACCTTACGAAATAAGAGTTCCGGTGGAAGAAGTCACAGAGATCCAGGATTTCCTTGAAATTCCTGAAGACAATACTGAAGATGGTGATACTTTGCCGGTAGAAATAGAAGATAATACAGAAGATGTTGATTCTGTTCCTTTAGAAATAGAAGATAATACTGAAGAAAGTTTAACTGAGAAAACTCAACCGGAAGAGACTCAACCAACGGAAGTTAAACCTGAAGAGGCACAAACAGAAGAGGATCTTCTTAAACCAGAAAAAGTAACTGAAAAAGAAGCAGAGGAAGAAGACGATGACGAAGGATTCTAAATAAAACGAAAAAAGCCCAAATCAATTGGGCTTTTAATTTTGATCAATTCTTGAATTATTATTCTACAATAGAAAATTCCACTCTCCTGTTTTTACTTCTTCCTTCACGAGTATCATTAGTAGCAATTGGTTTATGGAATCCATATCCTTCAATCTTAAACCTTGACTTAGCCAATCCGCTCTTTACGAAATATTGTTGAACAGACTTTGCTCTTCGTTTCGATAAACCCAAATTAAAATCATCCGGACCCGTACTGTCAGTGTGTCCTGCGATGATTAATTTAATAGCTGGTTTTTCATTCAATAATGCTGTTATCTTATCTAGCATCGGGTGCGCTGATTCGTTAATGAAATCAGAAGCAAAATCAAATAATACAGAGCTGTCTAATATTAATTTAGTTTCATCTCCGGCTATAAAATCGTCAACTTTCTTTTCGGCAATTACAACTGCAGCCGGAACTTCTACTCCTTTAGTTAAGTAAATATTTCTCTCTATTTCTTTATAGTCTTCTTCATCCAATAAATTTATTTGGTCAGTTTTGCTGAGGAATCCTTCGGCTTCTGCTTTATAATTATATGAAGATCCTACGGGTAGCAGTATTTCATATTCACCTGTGCCGGAATCTGACATAGTGAATCCTACTTCAGAGTTTTCAGGTAATAGATTATATGAAATTTTTGCTAAAACCGGTTGGCTTGTTGCCTCATCAAATACCTTTCCTGACACACTTACAACAGGTGAAGGTTGGTAGAATATTGGCATGCCTATTCTATAAATATCACCACTATTCTCACCTTCTGACTTCGAGTAATATGCATATTGGCCCGAAGGAGGAATATTAAAAAATACATCGTCTCCAATAGAATTTATATCAGGTCCCAAATTTTCCGGTTCAGTCCAATTGGTCCACGTTTCATCTAATCTACGACTGATATAAATATCATTCCCGCCATAACCGGTATAACCTTTTGATGAGAAATATAGTGTTTCATTATCCGGAGCGAGATATGGTGATGACTCCATATGAGCTGTATTGATATCATTTCCAAGGTTTAGCGGTTCAGTCCACTTATCGTTTCCTTGAAGAAAGCTCACATAAAGATCTTTACCTCCATAGGCATCATATCGATCTATTGCCATGATGAGGACTTTTCTGTTATTTGCCAAAAAGTAATTTCCATCCGTGCTTTCTATAAATGCATTAATGATTTTCAATGGTTTCGGTTCGCTCCATCCTTCACTTGTCTTTGTGGATATAGAAACTCCGGGGCTCATTTTTTTGCTGCCTTTATATTCATTGCCCAACAATACAGTCATCGCATTGCCATCAGGTGTAATGGAACTTATATAATTTGGCCCTTTGTTATTAAGCGGAGCTCCTATATTAATTGATTTTTCCCATTTACCTGTAGTACTATTCAATTCAGAATACCAAATATCATTTTCATCGTCTTCTCCGCCGACGTTCTCCGGGTGATTGGCCCTGCTGTAATACAGCGTTTTTCCATCAGGGGCAATCAATGGCCTGGTTTCATTATACTGACTGTTCACATTGTCACTTAACTTGACGACGGGAATATCTTCTTTAAGATATTGAGGCTCTTCTACTACTATTTCTACAGGCTTTCGGGAGTTTGAGATTCCAATTGCATCAATTGCTGAATATCCGGGTACTTTTTTTCCGTCAATGATTATTCTTAATGATTCAACCTTGTATTCAGTTTTGTCAATATTCACACTTAAAAGCCTGGATTTTAAATCTATAGGTCTTGGTTCAAAAGTGTGAACTAAATATTCCTTTCCGCTTTCATCAAATAAATAAATTTCATAGACCGCACTCGGATTATAGGACTCAACGATCACAATCTGCTCTACACGTATGGCTTTATCAAAAGCTACAGAAATAAATTCCAAGCTATTGGGTTTGGCAGGCATCCAGGCATTTGGATTATCACCACCCTGAGGCATTGCGTTTGGTTTGCCAATTACCTGTTCAACTGAATATTCATAAGCAGAAAATTCTGATGAAAAATCAAGAACCTCTGTAGCCCAATAAACTCTTTGCGAATATGAGCTAAAAGATATTAAAACCATTAAAATTAAAATTAATCTCTTTTGCATGTTGTGTGTTTTTCTTAGGTTAACCTTGAGTATATGACTTATTCTATTCTTAAAATCCGAACTTCAACTCTTCGGTTTAATTCGGAAGCTTCAAGTGTTTCTTCTTTAATTATCGGCCTGGTCCCTCCATAAGCTTTTGTTTTTATACGCCGGGTATTAATGCCTTTTTCTACCAAATAATTTTTTACTGCATCAACTCGCTCTTGTGATAATACCATATTAGTCCTTCTGCCCCCCCTGTAATCTGTATGTCCCTCAAGTTGAATTTGCATTTGAGGTCGCTGTTCCAATAATATGACGAGCTGATTCAATTCGCCAAATGATTCAGGAGTAATGTAAGATTTCCCAAGTTCAAATATTAGTTTATTTAACCTTATAACTTGATTTTTTTTGACTTCCGGTCTTAAATAGTAGTCACATTTTACTTCTCGATTTACTGCAAGCTGAGCAGGATCGATGTTGTGGTAATATAATTTGTGCTTATCAGATCTTATATTTACCCTGTAATTCTTGTTTATATTGATATAATACTCATAATAACCCGTAGAATCGTTTGTTGTTATAATACCTACTTCACTCCCATGTGGTAAACTCGCAATAATTAACTTTGCATATAGTGGAATCTTGGCTGGTGACTGGCTAATTGTGTCATAAATGTAGCCGTACATCTTAATGATGCTATCTTGTTCTGCGATTATTTTGCTATACACATTTCCATTAAATGAAAAGAGGACAATAAAAAATATTAATATGGTAAATAGTCTAAATTTGAATTGCCTGGAAAAAGTCATATGCTTAAAAAACTATTTAATTTTTATATTCATAAAAATATAAATAAATATATAAAAATTAGTGGAATTTTAATGCTAATGTGTTTGATTCATTTATATGAGGTGAAAAAATTTCGTGAGTTAGCATGAGAGATGTATCGTTATATTTTATTGCGGTTGTTCCTACAGAAAAATTAAAACGGCAAGTAACAAAATTGAAAAATATTTTTGCCGAACAATTCCTTTCCCGACACGCTCTAAATTCACCTCCACATATTACGCTTATTCCCCCTTTTAAATTAGACCTGGAATTGGAGAAGGACTTAAGCAAAGAGCTTTGTGATTTTAACCGGGGCAAGGAGCCATTCAATGTGATTATTGATGGCTTTGGAGCATTTCAGCCACATGTTATTTATTTAAATGTACTTGAAAACAAATTATTTAATGTGTTTCAGAAGAAGTTGAGCGATCATTTGTATAACCGTTTATTAATAGGTAAAAAAAGGAAGAACTTTTTTGTTCCTCACATGACCGTTGCTTTCAGAGATCTGAAAGCACCTTTGTTTTATAAAGCATGGAGAAAATACAAAAATGAAAAGTTCCGGGCTTCAATTGAAGTGAACAGCATTTTTCTATTGCGGCACAGTGGTAAAATCTGGAATATTGTTTCGGAATATTCTTTTAGTTAAAAACATCACCAGTTGGAAGTTTCAATTATTCCAACAGGATTTTCTTTAGTTGCCTGAAAACTCTTCATTTCACCTTTGTATTGGAAATGTATAAGGTTTATCTGGTCATCAAACAATTCTGTAATGATGGCATTTTTTATCTCTATTGAATTGATGATTTTAATCTTTTTTCCTTCCAAATAGCACAAAACAGAATAGTTATTATATTCAAACCCAAGGAATTCGAGCGAAACTTTTCTGGAGTTGTATTTTATTTCAAATTTTTTTTTCAGGTAAGACCCAAGTTGATTTTTAATGCTTTCCTGATCTTCGGATTCCAACAATTTAAAGTTCGAATTTCCTTGTTTTTGAATGGCGAGCTCCAGGTCATCTATAAATATTTTCATGGATATCTCAAGTGATTGTGTTTTATCATTGTGATACACTTCACAGACACTCACATGAAATGGATGTACATTTGAAATTAAAATGGTGCTAAAAAGCCTCGTAATAAGCAAAAGCATTTCACCGGAATAATTATTTAAATTCAAATTTATACATTAATTTTGCGATTCTTTTTAAAATACAATTTTTTATTATTAGCTAATTCATCGGATGATGTCTCAGTTTCCTTTGTTTTATAAGCTTGGTATCAGGTATATTCTAGACATTTATAATGTAGAATATATCCTGTTTCTCATTTCACTTCTAGTGGTTTTTACCATAAAGGACTGGAATCGAGTTATAATACTACTTGTTTTTTTTGTTTCTGGCTATACCTTAACTATGTCATTGGCGAGCTTTAACGTTGTCAGATACAATTATGAGCTAATCCAGTTTCTACTTCCTCTCACCATATTTTTTACATCATTCACCAATATTTTCAAAAAAAAGGACAATTTCCGCTACAAGGGAAACATGAGAAAAAACTACATCTTGGCTATGGTTTTTGGGGCTATTCATGGTTTTAGCTATAGCAATTATTTGACCGGAATAAATCCCGGAACTATGAAAGTAATGGATCAGTTTGTAGCGTTTAACCTGGGGGTAAGCTCTGGGCAAATTGTTGTGGCTTTAATTTTCTTACTTCTGGCATTTATCTTTATTAGCTTAATAGGGATAAACAGGCGGGATTGGGTTATGGTTATTTCCTCCGGAATTGCCGGAGTAGCACTTACCATAATGTTTGAATCAAAGTTTTGGTAATTAAAAAATGATATTGATGAAAAGTTATATAATACTTATAATACTTGCACTGACATATATTAGCGTGTTTAGTCAGGAGAATTTTGAGGGAAGAAAATTTGAACAAATGGGAACCATACTTCCTACCCCAAATGCCTATCGGTCTGCCTCAGGTGCACCTGGTTTTGAGTACTGGCAGCAAAAGGCAGATTATGATATCGAAGTGGAGCTCAATGATGATAACCAGACAATCAGTGGACATGAGGTAATCTATTATACGAATAATTCACCTGATCCACTATCATACTTTTGGCTTCAACTGGAACAGAATATGAGGAATGTAGATTCTGATACCTATAGCACAAAAAATTCCCACATCAGAGAAGATATGAGTGAAGGTGGTCTGAAGAGTCTGATTGATCATACTTATGATCTCGGTTTCAAGATACTTGAGGTTAAAGATTTAGAAGGAAACAACCTGCCATATACGATTAATAAAACCATGATGAGGGTAGATTTGCCTATAACAGTTAATAAGGGTGAGCAATTTAAATTCTCAGTAAAGTGGTATTATAATATAAATGACAGAATCAAGGTTGGTGGCCGTTCAGGAATGGAATATTTTCCGGAAGACGGAAATTACCTCTACACGATCGCGCAGTTTTTTCCGAGAATGGCTGTTTACGATGATGTTAATGGCTGGCAAAACAAGCAATTTTTAGGCAGAGGTGAATTCACACTACCATTTGGAGATTACAATGTAAAAATTACCGTGCCATCTGATCATATCATCGCCGCCACAGGAGAGCTGCAAAATCCTCAATCGGTATTAACCCGGGAACAGATATTGCGTTTTGAAAAATCAAAAACATCCAACGAACCTGTTATCATTGTATCACAGGAAGAAGTAGAGCAAAAAGAAAAATCTAAAGCTAAGGATAAAAAAGTTTGGGAATATCATGCAAAAAATGTTCGCGATTTTGCCTTTGGAAGCTCAAGAAAACTAATCTGGGATGCAATGGGAGTCGATATTGCTGGAAAAACCGTAATGGCCATGTCATATTATCCGAAAGAAGCCAACCCTCTTTACGAGGAATTTTCCACAAAAGTGGTTGCTCAAACATTAAAAACTTACTCAAAATACACGATCGATTATCCGTACCCTGTCGCTATTTCAGTTGAAGCTTCCAATGGCATGGAATATCCAATGATTTGCTTCAATTATGGCAGACCCGATAAGGATGGTAAATATTCTGACAGATTGAAAAGAGGAATGATATCTGTGATTATCCATGAAGTGGGACACAATTTTTTCCCAATGATCATCAATTCTGATGAGAGGCAATGGACCTGGATGGATGAAGGATTAAATACATTTGTTCAATATTTAACTGAACAGGAATGGGATTCGGATTATCCCTCGAGAAGAGGACCACCGGAAAAAATTGTACCATACATGAAGGGAAGTGCGGATTTTATGGTGCCAATCATGACAAATTCTGAACAGATTAAGCAATTTGGCAGCAATGCTTATGCAAAGCCCGCAACAGCCCTGAATATTCTGAGAGAAACAATAATGGGGCATGAATTATTTGATTATGCATTCAAAGAATACGCTAAAAGATGGGCATTTAAACATCCTACGCCGGCAGATTTTTTCAGAACTATGGAAGATGCAAGTGCTGTGGATTTAGATTGGTTTTGGAAAGGATGGTTTTATACAACAGAAAATGTAGATATTGAAGTAGCTGATATAAATTGGTTTAAGTATGATCAGCAGATTGAAGAAGAAGTAGTGGCAAGTGGTAAGGGGAAAAAGAAAAATAGAAAAAAAGGAAATTCCAGAGGTGAATTTGAAGCAATAGATACAAAAGGATATACCAATGAAGATACGCCAAGTCCCGAAGAAAAACTTCTTAATCCAAGGCCTTTAAAAACGACCTTGTCAGAAGCAGATGAACTAGTGTCGGCGGAACAGAATTTTTATGAAATAAAACTTAAAAATAAAGGAGGCCTTTTAATGCCTGTAATTCTTCAATTTAATTTCAGGGATGGATCTTCAGAAATAAAACGAATTCCTGCAGAAATCTGGAGACAAAATGAAGAAGAGGTCACCAAAGTATTTGTATTAAAAAAGGAATTGGAAAGTGTAGTTCTGGACCCGTTTAAAGAAACGGCAGATGTGAACGAAGCAAATAATCATTATCCCCCAAAAGAAATTATTTCTGATTTCCAGAGGTATAAAGGAAATAAGGAATAATCAAAGATTGTACTATTTAATTGAGTATGATACTCTATTGATAAATTTTCCAGGCCTTATTAATCTAATTTTACCCTCTTCTTAATAAATACAGAATATTTAATTAAGACAATAATAATTGTGTTTACTGTGGGGTTTTAGTAATTTCAAATATCATTATCCAACCATTAAATTATAAATCCCATGGAAAAAAGAAGGCAATTTCTCAAAAAAGTATCCGGATTAACAGCGGGTATCATGATTCCTATCCAAAATTTTTCTTTTGGTAAAAATTCTAATTCTGACAAGTGGGGACAAGTTCTTCCAAAACGAAAATTGGGGAAAACCGGAAAAGAAGTAACCATGCTTGGTGTTGGGGGCTATCATGTTGGATGGACGACCGAGCGAGATGCCCAGGCTGTAATAGAAGCGGCCATTGAAGGAGGCATTCGATTTTTTGATACCGCAGAATCATATGGTCCTCATACGAGCGAAACACGCTATGGGAAATATCTTACACCAAAATATCGCGAGGAAATTTTCCTGATGACTAAATCAACTGCAAAAGATGCAAAAACCATGCAAGAGCATCTTGAAGGATCATTGAAACGGATGAAAACAGATTATCTGGATTTATGGCAGATTCATTCGGTAACAGATCCGGAGGATGTTGACAGGAGAATTGAGAACGGAGTATTTGATGTTGTGATGAAGGCAAAAATGGATGGAAAAGTAAAGCATGTTGGTTTTACCGGACATAGAAATCCGAAGGCTCATCAGAGAGTACTGGAAAGAACGGCTGAAAATCCATTCCTGGAAACTGTTCAAATGCCAATAAATGTCATTGATGCCAATCATGATCACTTTATCAATTCTGTTTTACCAATAGCCATGGATAGAAAACTTGGTATTCTTGCCATGAAAACTATGGCTGACGGCAGGTTTTTTGCTAAAAAAGAAAATTTGGAAAAGATTCAATGGGAGACGAAAAATCCTGTAATTCCCAATAAATTGTCGATTATGGAAACCTTATATTTTGTCTGGTCGCTGCCCGTAAGTGTATTGATTACAGGAGCAGAAAATGAGCGCCTTATTAAAGAAAAGATTCAGTTGGCAAAAGATTTTAGCAATTTTAATGAATCTCAGAGGTCAAAATTAATCTCAAAGGTGGCTGACCTGGCGAAAGATAGCAGTATTGAGTACTATAAAAAAATTACTTAGCGTCTTGTTAACTAGGAAATTCGGAACGTCAGTTTACGGATAAAAAGAGCTACTTGTTAATTTCGGCTCAAAGTAAGATTGATGTCATCTAATAATGTCAGGTGAAGTTCCTGATTGGTAAATTTGTTGATGTTATAGGGAAGTCCGAGTTCATCATTGCCATCAATAAACCTGAGAACGGTATCATCAATTTTCCAATTGAGTATATTTTTTAAGGTATCATCAGAAAAAATACATCCTTTAAATCCAAATGCCGAAATCTCCACTTCTCCATTGTCTTTAAAATTAATAGTACCGTTCATCTTTAGATTATCGTGTGCTATTTCTTGTATGCCATCACCGGCTTTTGTCTCCCAGCAAGCATCCCATTCACCAATGATTTTCTTCTCCTTGCTTTGATTATTTTGACATCCAACCAGAGAAATTATTATTACTGATAACAATGAGAGCGTGATACTAAAAAAACATTTCGTTTCATTTTCTTGTATTGACTAGGGTTAAAACGAAAACCCAATATATTATTGTCTGACAAAATAAATCTTTTAAGGTGCGCCAAATGTAGGGATAATATGTATTATTTAAAAATCAACTTAGTCTTCAAAATCATCCTATTTATAGATGAATTTCCTTCAACATATTCAAAGATTTGATCAATTGGAATCCATGCTATATCGTTAGACTCTTCACTTGCAGTTAATTTTTCCGAGTTATCAGCAATGAATAATAAACGAATATCATAATGGTAATGAGATGATGTTTCTTTCCTCCCGGGAATCAGATGAATATCTATGTCGAAGATACTTTCATTAAACAATTTTAACGTTGTCAGACCGGTTTCTTCAATGGCTTCTTTCCTGGCAACGGAAATAATATTTTCTTCTCCATCAGCATGCCCTCCCGGTTGCAGCCACTTATCCAATTTCTTGTGATGCAGTAAAAGGGCTAAAGTACCATATTCGTCAATAATCCAAGCAGAAGCTGTCATGTGGCCGGTTACTAAAGACCTCTCATAGCAATTTTTAAAGTTGGTCAACAGGGATAAAAATCTGGGAATATATAATTTTTCCTCTTTAAATGATGTATTGTAAAAGTTGAGGGCATTAATCAATTCTGTTCGATTCATAGAAAAACAAACCGTCTGATTATCAGGTTTTTTTAAGCAAATGTCTTCTTAAATATTAACCGTTGCTAAGAGCTTCAGCGCCACCTACTATTTCAAGAATTTCAGTTGTAATTGCCGCTTGCCTGCTTCGGTTATAAGCTAATCTGAGATCTTTGAGCAATTCATCAGCATTTTCAGTAGCCTGATCCATAGCTGTCATTCGTGCCCCGTGCTCTGAGGCGCTAGATTCCAGAATGGCTTTATAAAATTGTATTTTCAATGTCCTTGGGATCATTTCCTTAATGATGTATTCCACGGAAGGCTCAAAGATATAGTCTATAGATACATCGATTTTATCTTCCTGCTCATCATTTGTGATAGGCAAAAATTGTTCGGTCCTTAGAATTTGAGTTGCAACATTTTTAAATTCGTTGTAAACCAACTCAATTTGATCGAAATCTCCATCAATAAATCCTTTCATCACAAATCCGGCGGCATCTTTTGCCTTATCAAAAGACAAGTCCTCATATATTTGATAGAACTGATCTATAACCTGATAATTTCTTTTAGAAAAATATTCAAATGCCTTTTTCCCCAGTGGAAGGATCCAAAGATTATTGCTCCTTTCCTGTTCAATATATTTTTCCAGAATTACATTTAAACCCGCTTTGATTGCATTGGTATTGAAGGCGCCGCATAAACCTCTATCAGAAGTAACTACTACAATCAATACCTTTTCAACAGATCTTTCAACACTATATTCACTTTGTTTTTCACTATCAAGGCTTAATGCTGCATTTTCAAGAATCCCATATAACTTTTGAACATATGGCCTCATTTGAAGAATAGCATCCTGGGCTTTTCTCAGCTTTGAAGCAGCAACCATTTTCATAGCTTTTGTGATCTGCTGTGTGGACTTAACAGATTGAATACGTGTTCTTACTATCTTTAAATTTGCCATCGCTGCAATTAATCTGTATATCTATAATTGAGCAGCAACCTCAAGCGCTACTTTTTTCATTGCATTTTGCCCTTCATCCGTAAGCTTTCCTGTTCTCAGTTCATCCAAAATGTCAGTATGCTGAAGGTTCATTTCTTTAAGATAGGCTACTTCAAAATCTTTTATTTTATCAACATCCACACTATCCGTAAATCCTTTTGTCGATGCAAAAAGAATAGCAACTTGCTGTTCTACAGGGACAGGAGAGAATTGTGGCTGTTTTAAAATTTCCTGATTCTTTCTGCCGCGATCAATGGTTCTTTGTGTGGCAGCATCCAAATCTGAACCAAATTTTGAAAAGGCTTCCAATTCGCGGAACTGAGCCTGATCAAGTTTCAAAGTACCGGCAATCTTCTTCATCGACTTAATTTGTGCATTTCCTCCAACCCTTGATACTGAGATACCAACATTAATAGCCGGACGGATACCAGAGTTAAACAAGTTGGTTTCAAGGAATATCTGACCGTCAGTAATAGAAATTACGTTTGTTGGAATATATGCCGAGACATCACCTGCCTGAGTTTCAATAATTGGTAAGGCTGTAAGCGAACCTCCACCTTTTACCATTCCTTTCAAAGATTCGGGAATATCGTTCATACTTTGGGCGATATTATCATTTCCATTCACTTTTGCAGCTCTTTCCAGTAAACGAGAGTGGAGATAGAATACATCACCAGGATAAGCTTCGCGTCCCGGAGGTCTCCTCAATAACAGAGATACCTGACGATAGGAAACTGCCTGCTTTGATAAGTCATCATATATAACAAGTGCGGGTCTTCCGGTGTCACGGAAAAACTCACCAATTGCCGCACCGGTAAAAGCTGAAAAATACTGCATTGGTGCAGGATCTGCAGCAGAAGCGGATACCACGATTGTATAGTCCATCGCTCCGCCCTTTTCAAGCGCTCCCACAACTTGCTTTACTGTAGATGCTTTTTGGCCGATTGCGACATATATACAATATACCGGTTCGCCTCTTTCATAAAATTCTTTTTGATTTATTATTGTATCAATGGCAATAGCACTTTTTCCTGTTTGCCTGTCGCCTATTATCAATTCTCTTTGGCCTCTTCCGATTGGAATCATGGAATCAACAGCTTTCAGGCCTGTTTGCAATGGTTCGCTTACAGGTTCCCTGTAAATCACACCTGGTGCTTTTCTTTCCAAAGGCATTTCATAAAGTTTGCCTTCAATCGCACCCTTTCCATCTATTGGTTGCCCAAGCGTATCCACTACCCTACCGACCATACCTTCACCCACTTTTATAGAAGCAATGGTATTGGTTCTTTTCACTGTATCACCTTCTTTGATCTCTTCAGATTCTCCAAATAATACAGCACCCACATTGTCTTCTTCAAGGTTTAGCACAAGCGCTGTAGTTCCATTTTCAAATTCTAAAAGTTCACCTGATTGAGCTTTGGTAAGCCCATAAATTCTTGCAACTCCGTCACCAACCTGCAAAACGGTACCAACCTCTTCTAATTCTGCCTCTGTTTTAAAATTAGAGAGTTCTTGTCTTAATATTGCCGAAACTTCATCTGGTCTTATATCAGCCATAATTTATTTTAATGCTTAATTATATTATATCAAGGACGGCTTTTTAATTCACGTCTTAAATTATTCAATTTACTTTTTAAGGAATTATCCACCTGTCGGTCGCCTAATTTGAGAATATAACCTCCAATTAAGGATTCATCAACCTTAGACTCTAATTCCACTTTTTTACCGGTTGCTTTTGCAATGATATTTTCAAAATCCTTTTTGATGATGGCAGAAATTTCCATTGCAGTAGTAACATCAGCTCTCACGATACCTTTATATTCATGATACAGCTCAACGAATACTCTGCTTACCTCAGGAAGAATATTTGCCCTGTTTTTTCTACAAATCAAGTTAAAAAACTTCAAAGTGAGTTTGTCCAGGTGCTTTTCAAAAATCTTATTCAAAATTCTAAGCTTGTAGTCATACCTTACAATTGGATTTTTTAGTAAAATTACAAGCTTCCTGTTTTGATCACACACGTGCTCAACAATGAGCATATCAGTATATGCCCTATCGACATTTTTGAGTTCGATTGCTAAATCAAATACCGCTTTTGCGTACCTAGATGCAACTCTGAAATCAGACATTTAGCTAAGTTTTAGGTCTTTCATGTAATCCTTTACCAGCTCCTGTTGAGATTTATCGTCAGACAGGTTTTTCTTCAGGAGTTTCTCCGTAATTTGAAGGGATAGTTCTGCAACCTGATCTTTAATTTGCCGGAGCGCATCATTTTTTTCATTTTCTATTGACGCTCTGGCTTCTTCAATCATTTTATCTCCAATTAACCGCGCATCTTCTTTTGCCTGATCTTTCAAATCTTCACCCATTTTTGTGGCATCCTTCAGCATTTTGTCTCTCTCTAGTTTTGCCTCTGCAAGTAATTTTTCATTATCAGCCTTAAGGTTAGCCATTTCCTCTTTGGCGTTTACCGCAGATTTTAGTGCTTCATCTATTGACTCTTCTCTTGCTTTCAGTGCTCCCAATATTGGTTTCCATGCAAATTTCCCAAGCACGAAGAGGACGACAAGAAAAATAATTGTCTGCCAAAATATTAATCCGACCGCGGGGGTTATTAGATCCATAATATTATTGTTTTAATTCGTTAAAAAACCCGGCTTACGACCTAATGTCAGCAAGCCGGATTAAAATCATTCAGGTAATTATGAGGTTGCAATAATCAAACAAACAATTACACCGAAAAGAGCAACACCTTCAATAAGTGCTGCCGAAATGATCATAGCGGTTTGAACCTTTCCTCCGGCTTCTGGTTGTCTTGCGATAGATTCCATCGCAGAACCACCAATTTTGCCAATACCCAAGCCAGCGCCTAACGCGACAATACCTGCTCCAATACCAGCACCCAACAATGCCAAACCTTCTGCTGCTAACAATAAAATACTTGATAACATAAATGATAAAATTTAGAATTAAAATATAAATTAGGCTGGAGCTTTCTCCAGCTTTTCCTTGTGTTCCTCATGTTCGTGTTCTTCGACTGCAAGGCCAAAGTAAATCGCTGAAAGCAATGTAAAAACAAATGCCTGAATGAATGCTACCAGCAATTCAACCATATTCATAAACAGGCCAAACAATACACTGACCGGTCCCATATATACGCTTTCAAAAATGAAAATTAATGCTATTAAACTATAAATAATTATATGGCCTGCTGTTATGTTTGCGAAAAGCCTTACCATCAACGAAAATGGCTTGGTCAGTATCCCGATAAACTCAACAACCGGCATCAAGGGTATCGGAATTTTCAACCACCAAGGCACGCCTGGCGTATTAAAAATATGTTTCCAGTAATCTTTTGAGCCACTAAAAGTAGTTATCACAAATGTGAACAGTGCTAATGTCATTGTAACGGCGATGTTCCCTGTAAGATTAGCTGCTCCTGGTAAAAGACCAAGCAAGTTGTTGAACCATATGAAAAAGAATATACTTAACAAATAAGGCATATATTTTTCATATTTATGTTCTCCAATATTCGGTCTGGCAATATCATCTCTTATAAACAAAATGATAGGTTCAAAAACTGATTGGAGACCCTTTGGAGATTTTAATGGGTCCTGATTATATTTTTTAGCCACAGATAAAAAGACCCAGAATAGAAGTATAACACTTATAAATAAAGAAGCGACATTTTTGGTGATTGAGATGTCATAAAAAATCCTCGATTCGTCTTTGGCCTTAATATGTTCGTGATCATCAATATAAAAGCCATCTTTTTCAATTTTATTATGATGTTCATCAACAAATTCCGAGGACATGAAAAAGTGCAAACCGTGACCTTTTTCATATAAAATTACAGGTAAAGGAATGGAGATATGGGTATCCCCAATTGTTGTAAAATGCCATTCGTGGGCATCCTGCACATGGTGCATTATAAAATCTGTTTTACTTCCCCCTTCTTCAGAAGCGCCAATTGCTTGTGATAATTGAAAAAATGTGAAAAGAAAAATTAATATGCTGAAAAATAAACTTGTCGAAATTTTCCGGTAAAAATATTTACTCATTTCCGCTACCCTTCTTAAAATTATGGCGCAAGTTAGTCATAATACCATATATTTCAAACCCAAGAAATAACAAATAAAGCAGTAGAAAATTAATTGCAAAATTAAAAACATGAGTTCTGTCTGTGAGAATAAAAATGGCTGCAAAAATTATCGACAAAAAGAGTCTTGCGATCATTGCGCTGAAATATATGGCGAGAAAATTTTCAGCATTTTTCCTTGTTATTTTTTCGATGATATAAAGTGAGGCAAGCGTCAATAAAAAAAAGAATAGCAATAATATCCAGACTCTGTGATATATGTATTGGGGTATCAGAAAACTGACGGCGAGTGTTCCCAGCAAAACGAAAAGTGAAAATTTATATAATCCCAGGTAGGGAATTTTGCTTAAAATCTTATTCAATCCTTGGGAAGACTTTTGATTAACGAATAAAAAGAAAGTGAAAGAAAAACCAGTATTAGAATTATAGTAAAAATTGGAATGGAAAGATCGAGCCATTTGTCCAACTTTCCGCCCAGCCAATAACCCAATAATATCAGGGCAGCCATTTGAAATGCCAACCCTGAATATTTTATATACTCGTTAAATTGTCTTTGAGTCCGGGGAGATTGGTTTTTTGGTTTCGAACGGTTTTGTTTGTCCATTTGGCCCAATTTTAATGTCTTTTTTTACAACCCCCATTTTACAACCCCCATTGAATGTAGCTCCGGATTCTACAATTAGCTTGTTCGTAATGATATCTCCATCAATCCTTGAAGAAGGGCGAAGAGTCAATTGCTCAGAGATTTCTACTACACCTTTTACTTCTCCGGATAGCTCTGCATTCTGGGCAACGATATTTCCATCAATAAAGGAAGATTGCCCCAATACAATTTTAGACTTACTTTTTACACTTCCATTTACCTTGCCTTCAATTCGGATATTTCCTTGTGTTTCAATATTTCCTTCTACCACTGTGCCTTTTCCAATGATATTGCTCGAGTTACTAGCGTCTTGGGCTGCCATATTTTCTTGCTTATTTTTAAACATTGACATATTCTTTTAAAACGAAATAAATTCTTCCGGGTTAACTGGATTACCATTGTACCACATTTCAAAATGAAGATGGGGTCCTGTGGTAAATTCACCGGTGTTGCCGATAATGGCAATCACCTGTCCAGAGTTAACAAAATTACCAACTTTTTTTAACAATGCCGAATTATGCTTATAAACTGAGAGAATATTGCCCCTGTGCTGTATGACAATCACGTTTCCGGACTCCTGTGTCCAGTCAGAAAAAATCACGGTTCCCTCAGCTACTGACTTCACAGGTTCATTACTTTTAGAAACAATATCTATCCCATAATGTTCATCTTTATAGTTAAATTTAGTGGTAACTATACCTTCAATTGGCGAATAAAAATACTGTTCCGCCAATTCCTGTGACATGCTGGTACTTACTGATAAAAATGAGAGTTCACTTTCCTCAAAATCTTTCCTGAACTGGGAATCTATTGCAGGAATAGGTTCAAAAGACTTTTTGACCAAACTTTGATCGCTATTTAAAAGTACGCTATCATCCATTCCATCCTCCCCAATCATTACCCGCTGAATATTGGATATAAACTGATCTTTGATCCTCATTTGATTTTCAAGAGAATCAACTTTGCCTGCCAAGTTCACCAGATTTCTATCCATATTTATCAACTCATGCCTGGGGTCAAACCATTTTGACATCAAGGTACTTGAAAGATATAAACTACTGACCATTGTTACAATTAAAAGTGAAAAAATGATTAGTACGAGTTTGGCATAATTAAAGCTGATAGTAGTCTTTTCAGCAAAGTTCTCCTCATTCCTGATTATTAGTAAATATCTGTTTGTAAGCCAGTTAGAAAGTGTTTTTCGAGACTTCAAATTTAAAAAGTGCTTTTTGAACCACAAAAGTATATATTAAAATGCATTTCAGATACTTTTATTGTATTAATTGTGATTAATTTTGCGTTGAATTATTTATTACACTTTTAGTCTTGAAGTCGCACATTTTAAATATACTTACGCTGTGTTGTGTAGTGGCTCTGATTATTCTAGGAGCGTGCGCTTCTCATAAAAAGAATATTTTCAGTAAAACTTATCATAACACTACTGCGCGATATAATGCCTATTATATCGCAAAGGAAGATATAAAAGAGGTTGAGGCGGCTATTGTTGATAACCATAATAATAATTATAATAAGATACTCGGTGTTTTTTATGACATTGATTCCTCTACAATTAATGGTGTCCGGACTCAACTTGATGATGCAATAGTAAAAGCCTCACTGGCAATTCAAAGACATGAAAATAGCGATTGGGTGTTTCCAAGTTATTACCTGGTTGGGAAAGCGAGATATTATGGCGGTGATTTTGTGAACGCTATTGAGACTTTCAAATATATTAACAAAAATAGTGAGGATAAGAATATAAGGCACCGGGCACTTGTAGCTCTGATGAGGTCATTTATTGATTATAATGAGCATAGCAACGCCGTGGCTGTAGCGGATTATCTTAAGAAAGAAAATTTGAATAAAGAGAATATGCGGGATTTCCTGCTAATGAAGGCATACTTATTTCAGGTTCGCGAAGATTATGACAAGTTTGTTCCCAATTTGAGTCAGGCGGTGGAGATAGAAACAAGTAAGAAAAAGAAGGCAAGATACTATTATATATTAGGCCAGGTTTATCAGCATCTGGGTTTCGAAGGAGAGGCCTATAACAACTACAAAAAGTGTCTCAAAAGTAATCCTGAATATGAGTTGTCGTTTTACGCAAAGCTCAATTTAGCCCAGGTTACCGAGCTGGATAAAAAAGTTGACCTGAAAAAGATCAGGGGTTATTTTAAGAAATTACTAAAGGATGATAAAAACAGGGAGTTTGTAGATCGGATTTATTATGAAATGGCCAATTTTGAAATAAAGCACAATGACCCCGACCTGGCTGTTGAGTATTTGAAATCTTCCTTAGCATCCAGTGTTAATAATCCGCGACAGAAGGGATACGCTTATCTAAAGCTTGGGGAGCTCTATTATGAGCTTTATAAAGATTATGAATTGGCACAGGCATATTATGACAGCACGGTAGCTGTTTTACCACAGGATGAGGAAAGATTTAATGAAATCAAGGATCGGTCTCAAATACTTACAGAGTTTGTTCAGCAACTGCAAACAATCCAACTTCAGGATAGTCTGTTAGTATTATCAGAAATGAATAAAGCTGATTTGCAACAATTATTGGATGATGTTGTGGCCGAAGAAGTGCGACTGGAAAAAGAAAGAAAAAGATATGCCAGAAAACTGGCCAGGCAAACAACTACAGCAGGTAGTGGCGCCATGGCTGGAAGGGCATTTGCCAATCCATTTGGAATTGATGAAAATAGCCCTACTGAAGGAGATACATGGTATTTCTACAATCTGGCAGCAGTTTCTAGTGGAAGATCACAGTTCCTGAGCAAGTGGGGAAATCGGTTGCTGGAAGACAATTGGAGATTATCTCAAAAACAGGCAATTTCTATATTTACTGAAGAAAATGAGGTAAATCCTCAGGACACTACCAGTACTGTAGATACCGACTTTCAGGATGTTCCTGATACTGAAGAACGAATTGCTGCACTTATGCAAACAATTCCTTTTTCTGAAAGTGCAAAAACTGAATCATTAAAGAAAATTGAGGAAGCTTATTTCAAATTGGGGGGAATATATAATTTTCAGCTTGAAGAGGATGAAAATGCGATCCAAACTTTTGAAAAATTATTGTCCAGATTCCCGGGTTCTGAGCATGAACCGGAAACGCTGTATCTTCTATATTTAATTTATAATAAATCCGATCAGATAAAATCTGAAAACCACAAGCAGAAATTGATTGAAACATATCCAAAAAGCGTATATGCCAAGCTGGCCATCAATCCTAACTATCGTGAAGAAAGCGATGAAACTACCCAAAGGCTGCAAAAGCTGTTCAAAATTGCATATGATTATTATTTACAGGAGGATTTTAACCAGGCAAAATTGTTGGTAAGCCGTGGGTTGCAGCAATATCCTGACAACGAATTTAGCGATCAACTGAAAATCCTCGGAATTCTAATCGATGGAAAAGTGGAAGGACAATACAAATATCAATACGAATTACAAAAATTTATTCAAGACAATCCGGAAAGCAGGTTCCTGGATTATGCCAACAGTTTACTAAAAGCAAGCAGGGAATTTGAAACTAAAGAATTGCAAAGAAAAGGAGCCAAATACTTTACTTATTTTGATCAACCTCATTTTTTTGTGTTTGTTTATCCAAATCTTGGCGGAAATTCAGAAATAATTCCAGCGCTTATCGAGAATTTTATTAAAGAAAAATACGCTGATCAAAATTTAAAAACCGGAAATCTCGTTTTAAATGAAGGATTTTCTATTGTTCTTATAAATAAATTTGAAACGAAGGACCAGGCAATGAATTTTTATGATGAATTCAATAAGAGTGATATAAAGCTGCCTGAAGATGAGAAAATTAATTTTGAGAATTTTGTAATTACAGAGGACAATTTTCAAATATTATATCAAACCAGAAAAACAGAAAATTATATTAAGTTTTTTAATGAAAATTATAAACCATAAATATTATGGCAAAAGATAAATCAAACAAACTATTTCAAAAGTTAACCAAAGGATTATGGATTGCTTTTTTATCCATGATCATTCTTGTGCTCATTGGAATTTTTTCAGTCCGGATAAATTTATTTAATCTGTTTGGGGATCTGCCAAGCTACAAATCCATGGAAAATCCCGAAGCGGAAAACGATTTGTCATCATTACTTATATCAGCAGATGGCGTCGAATTAGGAAAATATTACCGGTTCAACAGAAATCAAGTGACATTTGATAAATTGTCACCACAACTTGTGAATGCCTTGTTGAGCACGGAGGATATCCGGTTTTATGACCATTCCGGAATTGATCCGAAAGGACTTTTAAGAGCCCTGGTTGGCAAATTGACATTTTCATCCCGGGGAGGAGGAAGTACGATCACCATGCAGTTGGCTGAAAATATTTTCAGAACGATGACGGAAAATCAGGGTAGTTTGTACAGATTTAATTTTTTGAGGCCATTTATCATCAAAATCAAAGAGTGGATCATTTCTATTCAATTAGAAAAATCATTCACCAAAGATGAGATTATGGCCATGTATTTTAATACTATATTTTTCGGACATAATTCATACGGGATTAATACCGCTGCGGCTACTTTTTTTAGCAAAACTCCGGACAGTTTAAATTATCAGGAATCTGCCTTACTGGTTGGAATGTTAAATGCGCCTTCTAGATACAGCCCAATCTCCCACCCTGAAAGGTCGTTAAATAAAAGGACTGAAGTACTTTATAATCTTTATAAATTTGATTTTATATCGAGAGAAGCATTTGATTCTTTAAAGGTAATGCCCCTTGGTGTTGAGTATAATGCACAGAATCATCTGACAGGGCCGGCGCCCTATTTTCGTTCTGTAATAGGACCACAGCTTAATTATTGGGCTAAAGAAAATGGTTATGACCTTTACCAATCAGGTTTGAGGATATATACAACCATAGATAGCCGCTTGCAGAATCATGCGGAGGCAGCCATGACCAGGCACATGACTTATCTTCAGGCTCTTTTTAATGCACATTGGGATGGTGAAAATCCCTGGAGGGATGAAAGAGGTAAGGAAATGAAGAATTTTATTAGAAACAGCATTAAAAAAACGAGACACTACAAAAAGCTCGTAGCAAAGTATGGGAAGGGTGCGGATTCCATCAATATCGTACTAAACACACCTTATCAAATGAAAGTGTTTTCCTGGAATGGTGAAATAGATACGCTTATGAGCCCGATGGATTCACTAAAATATTATAAAAAATTTCTACAGGCCGGTTTCATGTCAATGGATCCTATCAGCGGGCACATTAAAGCCTGGGTAGGAGGAATAGATTTTAGATTTTTTAAATATGATCACGTAAAGCAGGGAAGACGTCAGCCGGGCTCCACATTTAAACCTTTTGTTTATACGGCGGCCATTGATCAGGGGTACTCTCCGTGTTATGTAATCGAGGATGCACCGGTGACATTTAATTTACCAGGTCAGGATCCTCCGACTTATACACCTCAAAATTTCAATAGAAAGTTTACCGGTGAAAAATATACGTTGAGACGTGGTATGGCCAATTCAAAAAATGCCATCACTGCTTTTGTTATGAAGGAAATGACCAATCCGCAAACTGTGGTTAAGTATGCTAAGGAATTGGGCGTGGAGAATCCATTAGAGGCGGTGCCATCATTGTGCCTTGGTACAAGCGATGTTTCCGTTTATGAATTGGTTGGTGCTTATTCTGCATTTGTAAATAAAGGCATTTTTACCAAACCATATTTTATAACAAGAATAGAAGATAAACATGGCAATATTATTCAGGAATTTCCACCGAGACCCAGGAGAGAGGTATTGAGTGAAGAAACCGCATATTTAATGGTGTATATGCTGATGGGTGGAACTGAGGAAGAAGGTGGAACCTCACGAGGTTTGAGCCTTGAAGTTAGAGAAGGTAATGAAATAGGTGGAAAAACAGGGACTACTCAAAATGCTTCTGATGGTTGGTATATTGGCTTGACAAAAGATTTGGTAAGTGGCGTATGGGTAGGAGGTGATGAAAGAAGCATACACTTTAAAAATTCTGTCCTTGGTCAAGGCGCCAAAATGGCCCGGCCGATTTGGGATTATTACATGCAAAGTGTTTATGCTGATACTGTATTAGCATACGAAAAGGGCCCGTTTCCAAAACCTATCAGACCGCTTTCTGTTGAAATTGATTGTACAAAGTATCAAAATCCCGAATTTGCTGATATGGATTCTGTGGATATGGAGCAGGCAATTGATCGATTGGACCCCGACGATATTCAATAGTGAAAAAGCATCATTTTCCCATGAATTCCCAATATGGAAATTCCCAGATATACACCAGGTGAAGTAAAAAATTTCCCTAAAAAACCGGGTGTTTATAGATTTTATAATAAAGAATCCATTGCCATATATGTCGGGAAAGCAAAGAATCTCAAAGCGCGAGTTTCCAGCTATTTCAATGATCTTTCCGGTCAGAACAGGAAAACGTTTAAAATGGTTTCTGAAATTGCACGCATCGAATTTACGATTGTAAATACAGAATTTGATGCGCTGCTCCTTGAAAATTCACTGATCAAAGAGTACCAGCCAAAATACAATATCCTCCTCAAAGACGATAAAAGCTTTCCTTTTATCACGGTTGTAAATGAAGCCTTTCCAAGAATATTCAATACTCGTAGGGTAGATCGGAAAAAGGGGAAATACTATGGTCCATACACAAGTGTACGTGCAATGAAAAGCGTGCTGGAATTGATAAGGAATTTGTATTATGTCCGTACATGTAATTTTAATCTATCTCAGGCAAATATCCAGGCCGGGAAATTCAAAGTTTGTCTTGAATATCATATTGGGAAATGTAAAGGCCCCTGCGTAGGATATCAAACTGAAGAGGAATATATGGCCGACATCAAATTGGCTGAAGACATTCTAAAAGGTAAATCTGGGTTCGTTCGCAATATTTTTAAAGAAGAAATGCATAAAGCATCGCAAAAAATGGATTTTGAGCGGGCTCAATTGATGAAAGAAAAGCTGGAATTGTTGGAAAAATTCCAATCTAAAACAATCATTGTAAATCCGGCCCTGACCGATATTGATGTAGTTGGTATAAGCTCTGATGAAAAAACGGCATATGTCAACTATATGAAAATTGCCAGTGGCAGTATCATTTTAAGCAAGACACTTGAGGTAAAGAAGAAACTTGAAGAATCAGACGCTGAACTTCTTGCACAAATCGTTTTCGATCTCAGACAACGGTACAAAAGCGCTTCAATGGAGATCCTATCCAATATCGAAATCGAATATAATCTGGATGCTGAAACCAGGGTTCCCAAAATTGGTGATAAGAAAAAACTTGTGGATCTGGCATTGAAAAACGCCCTATATTACAAAAAGGAAAAGCTCTCTATGGCCAAACCAGATGGCTATAGAGAAAGGCGGGTTTTGGAACAGTTGCAAGATGATCTTCAATTAAAAACCTTGCCAGAGCATATAGAATGTTTTGATAATTCGAATCTTGGGGGGAGTCATCCTGTGGCTTCCATGGTATATTTCCGGAATGGAAAACCTGCAAAAAAAGAGTATAGAAAATACAATATCAAAACTGTAGAAGGGCCAAATGATTTTGCATCCATGGAAGAAATTGTAACCAGGAGATACAAGCGACTTACGGATGAAAATTCCCCTCTACCCGATTTAGTAGTAATAGATGGAGGAAAGGGACAATTATCATCAGCAGTACAGGCGCTGAAAAAATTAGAGATTTATGGGAGTGTGCCTATTATAGGTATCGCCAAACGCCTGGAGGAAATCTATTTTCCAAATGACGAGTTCCCTATTCATATTAGTAAAAAGTCTGAATCGTTAAAACTTTTGCAGCAAATCAGGAATGAAGCCCATCGTTTTGCCATCACCTTTCACAGAAATAAGAGAAGCAAAAGCGCCACTTCCTCGGAGCTATCTCAAATTGATGGTGTAGGAGAGAAAACCGCTGAAAAGCTTCTAAGGCATTTCAAATCTATAAAGAAGCTTAAAGCTGCCGATACCCGTGAAATTGAAAACGTGATAGGTAAATCAAAAGCCAAAGTTGTTGTGAACGGGCTTAACAATTAGGTGCTTATATCTGATTTACACTCGAATTGAATTATAGGGTTACCCATTTAGATCGCATTTGATTTAATCATTGCATAGCTCACAGGTTCATGTAGTACACATCTTTCAATAATTTTATCTAAGATTGAAATCCTATGATTTCTCCGGTTAAACCTAAAAAAATATTCATC
>JAJRQT010000109.1 GCA_024280115.1 Bacteroidota bacterium
AGTTTTTCCAACCTGAATTCTTCGGGAAATAAACTGTTTGTGCCAGTGGGTTTGTATATTTGTGCCATCTAATATTCTTTGATGCTAAGATAACACATCTATCTGAATTTCAATAAGTTAATTTTAGATATCCCCTTTATAATCATTTTCCAGGGCTACATGTCTGTCTTCCAAAAGCGCATCTGTCATCGTTCTGTCAAGCACTAAATTGATATAGATGTTATCTCCAATTTTCCGATAATAGTCCGGCAAGGTAAAATCGTAGTTGATTGAAATAGGTTCGTATAAACTCGAAAGATTGGAAATGTTATAATTATTAAGATGAAATTTATTGCTCCCTTTGGTTAACAATCTTTTCAGGTAGTCATCCACACTTTTTTGATTGGCTTTTATAAGTTTGAAAGTATTGAAGAATTTAGCATAACCATAAAACTCGATTTTGGCGTTACCTTTTATTATTCCATTGTCTAACGTAATATTTACACTATCGCACATCACATTTATTTCTTTCGGGATTATTGGTACTTTTTCTACAATAAATTTATCCTCATTCAGAGAAATCAGGCATTCTTTTCCCTGTATCATGCTAGAAGGCAGACCTAAAGGCAGGTATTGACCCGTGGCATCAAGGAAATAGGTTTTTCCATCCAATACAACCGTAGCGATCATATGATTATCCGTAATGGGCGCAGGAACATCTGAATATTTAAACGGAAGATCGCGCGTGCCTACCCAGGTGAAATGTGCCTCAATTTCCGCTTCCCTCAACATGCTGACCAATGCACTTGCCATATCCTTGCAATCACCATATCTCTTATCAATCACATATTTACCAGGATGGGGTACAAATCCTCTCATGCCATCTTCAAAGGCAATGTACTTGATGTTGCCCTGCACCCAACTATAGATCTTCTCTACCTTATCAAGATCTGAATCATCCTGGCCGATAATGGTATTTACAAGGTTTTTAACATCAGGATCATGATGTTGGATGTCCTTAATAAAAGTTCGGTACCAAGAATGTAGTACCTCTGGAGACGAGATTAAATATCTTTTATTGCCGTTTGCTTCAGTGATATGCGCAATAGGGCTATAGGCCGAAGCTCCCAAATAGGAGTAAGATGGGCAATTTTTTTCAAATTTGATTTTATCAATATTTTTGGAAGTATAGGTAAGACTTGATTGCGTTTCGGAGAACTTACTTATTTCTTCCTTAATTTCCAGGTCTGCCACATTATTCAACCTGGGCTCGATTACCATTTTATCATCGTAAACCACTTTGTAAACTGCTTTATCCACGGGCAGGTAGGTGTTAAAAAAATACATGCCCATCATTCTGGAGTCTTTGATGGTTTTAGTGTATTGCAGTACGGTTTTTACACCTTTTTGCACTGAAGGATATGTAAAACTAATTTCTTTTGTATCGTTGTAAAAAACATCTGAGTTAGCATCATAAGACTCCTTAAAATCAACCACATCTACCTTATTGTACTTTTTCTTTTGGGGTACGAGCGTATAAGCTTTAAGGTCAGATACCTCCACAAAAGAGGAAGTATATACTTTATCGCCAGCATACCGTGTTGTGTTGTCTCCCAGGTGCAACAATTCTTCATAAACATATATCGTGGTAACGACAACGTCATCAACCAGCCTATAATTAACCTCCTGTTTTCTCACAACATATATTGCTGCTTCATCGGGATACTTTTTTCGGAAGGTCATAAACTCATCTTCGGGCTTTGGAGCACCATAGCTCACCAATGCCATGCAGAAGTACAAAACCGCAAATACAATACCGACCAAACCTTTAATACACCTCATCATTCCAATAATATATTTTACTTTTCACACTTCCATCACGATTGTAAATCACTTCATAGCCATTAATATTATCATTGATGTAGGGTGTCTCACGATGTATCTGACCACTTTCATAATACGCTCTCTCCAAACCGTGCTTTTCATCAAACCTATAACTCGTCTCCCTGAATATTTTTCCATTGGGATGATATTTTATTCGGCGTCCATGGTAGTCCCCCATGATATAATTAATCTTTTCTACAACAGAGCCATCAATATTATACCAGGTACACACCCCATCATATTTTCCATTTAAATATGATTGAGAAACCGCCAATTGTCCATTATCAAAATAGGATTGTAATGTGAATTTACCTTTTGGGTTAAACTGAATAGTATCCTGGCTTTTGACATCCACGTAGGTAATAAGTCCATCATCTTTGTTGTAAATCTTTGTCAACTGATGATTACCCAAATGATCAAAGTATTGGCATGCGCCATCGAGCTCATCTTCCCTATAGAAAAATTCCGATTCCATTTGGCCGTGGCTATAGTAAACTTTTGAACTTCCCTCGGCCAGACCTCTTTTGTAAAAACGTTCCGTGCTGACGTTGCCATTTGAGTGGTACCACTGCCACTGCCCTTCCTGCTTGTTATTTTTATAGACTCCTTTTATAGCCACACTCCCGTCAAGGTGTCTTGACTCATAAGTTCCCTCCAATAAACCGTCAGTAATCAAATTTACATCCTCAATATTCCCATTAGCATAATAGCTATACAAATTAGAGACAAACTGACCACATTGCATGTTTACCTTGAATATAGTATCTCCGGACACTGTCTTCCTGGCCTGCATGCCATTACCATGAGGTAATTCCAGTTCGTGGTAAATATTTCCAAGAGTATCGTACTGCCTCAATCCAACCAATAAACCAATATCGTATTTGTAGGATAGATGCAACTTATCGCCAGGAGCATAAATATGGTTCCAGCCATGATTTTGATCAGCAATGTAATAGTTGTCTTCATCAAGGGAACCATCCGGGTGATATGTTATCCATGATTGTTCTACCTTATCATTGATATACCAACCGTCATAGTTGATTTGGCCATTTTTGTAGAATTGTAAGTAGCGGCCATTTTTCATGCCATTTTCATAAGAACATTTTATATATAATCCTCCGGTGCTATAAAACTCCTCATATAGACCATCATAAGTATCATTTACTGTATTCACAGTCATCTCTGTACTACCATTTTTGAAGTAGGTAGTCAGCGGACCGTTTAGTTTACCTTCCTTTAAGGTACCTTTTGCCAATAGCTCACCGGTAGGATAATAGGTCTCATACGCCATATTTCCCTCTGGATTACGAACTTCATACAATACATGCTCCTGTTGATCTACAAACTTAAGAGCTATAATGCTTTCCTGATCATATGTGATGACACTTTGCAGCTTACCCTGATATGTATAATTTTGGTTTTCTCCGTGCTTTTCTCCACTATCATTATAATGAATTATTTCTTTGATATTGCCATTTGAGTGATAGAATTCCCACCGGCCAGTCCGATTGCCTCTTGCCATACTTCCTTTATATTTCAGCACGCTATTAGGATGATACCCTGCCCAAGCACCAGAAAGTGAATCGTCTTTATACGACCCTTCTTCTTCCAATTGTCCATCAATGTAAAAGGACTGATACGGGCCGGTAGTTAATGCATTGATGTAGTTATATTTGCTTTCTATCTGCCCATTATTAAAGTAATTTATATATTCCCCTTCCAATGACCCTTCTTTCAATAAATAATCAGCCTTCACTTGTCCTGTCCGGTAATAATGATGACCGCTCCCATTTTTGACCTCAGCCACAAACGGGAATGATTCCCTGATTTGTCCACAGGAAAAGCAATATTCAAGTGGGCCATCCAGTTGACCTGCATCGTTGTAATTGGCAACAATTGAAAGCGCTCCATTGTCGTGATAATAATTGGTGGGTTCTGAAATTACTCCATTTTCATTATACAACTCTCTCCTGCTCAATCGCCCGTTTTCATGATAATAAAGCCATTCACCGACTTTTTGACCTTTTTGATTGAATTTTCCTGTATTGCTAAGCTGGCTGTTTTGATAGTAAAAAGCCCATGGACCAATTCTGGTCTCCTCATCAATTTTGTTACCAATGGAATTCAAGGTGTTATTTTCATAATACCAGTGACTGTAAATCCTTTGCTCACCTAACAATTTTCTTTTATTTTTTAACCTTTTTTTTACGAGTTTTTTGTTGGCAACATCAATCCAGGCTGTTTTCTCTTTTTCGTGCTTTTCAATCCAGGCCAGCACCTCCTCATTGTTGGTGGATTTAAGAATAAAATAGATGAATGCGTTATGAAGGTTTTGTTTTACAAGTTGGGTATAAAAAGGTACATATTGCTGCATCCAGAAATCCTGACTGGTCGAATCGTACTTTAATTTAGAAAAAAGTAATTCCGATTGTTTCACAATATTGGCGTTAAAATCTACTGATAGTTTAAAACGATCGTCAAATGCAGCCCTGGAGTGGAGTAACTCATCAAAGTGCCTGAATTCACCATTGTCTGTGCATGGCTCAATAGATCCTTCTTTCCTAACAGCTTCGGCAACCAGGTTATCCAGGAATATCAATATACTGTTATTGTCAGGATTGATGGCTAAGAAGGTGAGGTAGCTGAGCATGGCCTTGGTTGTGTGCCCCTGTAACATGGAGATATAACCCAACATCATATGATTATTGCTATAGAAAGGATTGATACTGGCAGAACGTTGAAAACATGTGATTGCTTCCTTGTAGTCACCACACTTTCTGTGTGCGAGTCCCAGGTTATAAAGAAAAATATAATTATATGGAAAAAGCTGCACTCCTTCAGCATAAATATCTCTGGCCATTTCGTAGTTGCTTCCATTGAGATAGGCATTTCCCAGATCAATATAGATGTCCTTTCTGTATGAACTGAAAACATCTTTCAACTTGCTGCCAATTGCAATTGTATTATCATATTGCTTCGCACTATTATATGCCGACATCAGGGAAGACTGCACTTGCACGAAACTTGTATCATTTTCCGATACCTTAAGGTAGAGTTCAATAGCTTTATCGTATTCGTTATTGATCTCCAACTCAGCGGCTTGATTTATAATGTCTGCAGGACTTAAAAAATGAACAGAATCAACAGGAGCCTGGCCTATCAATAAAATGAACAATAATGATTTGATCATGGAATATTTATATTTGAAAAAGTCTGGGTCTCTATTAAAAAATGTATAGCTGCAATTATCTTTAAAAAAAGGAGCCAAACCACATTTTTTTTAAAGAAATAGTACTTGTGAAGGGAAAAATGAATGAAGTATATGCTTTGAAGTGGCCTGGAAGGATTTCTGTCAATTACGCTATTTTGTAATATGGAGATTTCTCCAAACATCTAGGAGTCAATTATATGCCATCTCACATATAGAGAAAGAGACTAAACTTTTTGTCGAGTCTATTTTAAAGTGCCTCGAACCGTTATGAAATAGCTCGGTGTGAAGTACAATGAAGTCCTGAGTTGAATGATTTTTATGAAGGGTTGCCTCTTATCTACTACTAAAAAATGTTTATCTCACCCGTAATACTTAACAAAATTATTTTTAGTTTTTTTACTGAAAAATATAAGTTTTCATTTTAAAAACGGAGTATTTACTAGTCGCCTGGAGCTAACAACTTTAATCCTTTCAGTATTTATAAAAACACTTAATTGATTTAACACCTAAAAAATAGATTATGCAATTAAATTCTATAAACAAAGCAGATCATTTTTTTAAATTCTACTGTTATTTTAGAGGAAATGCGTGAATGCTAAAATGATTTAATGCTACAATAATTTTTGCTTTTGACATTATCAACCACAAGCCATTCAGGTTTGGTTTTTTGCAATTGTCTCCATTAGAAGTATTTCTATCATCCTATCCCATATTTTCAATGAAATCTTCATTTATCGCCACATCTCTATTTTATTATCTCATTATTGCATTCCATCATTATCGCATTATTCTATTATCCATTAAATTCGTGTTATAACCTTTTTTTATCTTGTTTCATTTGGCTGAAACGATACATCCAACTGTTGTACTTTTGGGTTTTTCTCCGGGCTTAAAGTGAAAAAGATATTGACAAAACCATTCTCAGTTTGCAATTTAAAATTTCCGCGCAGTTGATTTATTGCCTCTATTTCTTTAATATCTTGAATGTTACCGGCTTCATTCAAAACTGCCTGCACTTCTTTAATACGATGTGCTCTCGATTTATCCAAATAAAAGTTTTCGGCTAATATTTTTTCCTCCAGGCCAGTGTCCCAATTCCGAATCAGTTGAACTACCTGTTCTTGTCGCTCAACCAGAATAGCTGAAGCGGGAAGCTGTCGGGGATTTAAATTAATCGTTTCAAAGAGCAGTTTTTCAATCTTCCTGGTGGGTAATGGGGTGGTATAAGTAAGGTTGCCGAAAGCCATGATACCAACTCCATAATCAGGATAAAAGATGTAATTACTACCAAAACCGGGAAGCGCTCCTCCATGCGAAACCCGTTTGAGACCATTGCAATCTTCGGAGATACGAAGACCAAAGCCATATCCTGCAGTGGAAGCACACGGATTACCATTGAAGTCTGCGGCATCTGAAGATAACCTTGTGAATTGCGGCGTATGCATTTCCCGAAGAGTACTTCGTTTTACCGGCCCGTTGTCGTCACCACTTCTGGGTGGCCATGCAGAGAGGTGAAAACTGACATATTTGCCAAAATCCTCAATTGAAGTAATCAATCCGCCCATGGCGCCATAAGAGCCATCATGAAGCATTGGCTCTAGCTTCCATTGTTCATCTTCCCAACGGTAACCAATTGCAGGCAGATCCTTTGGGACGCTGTCATATTCCCAATAGCTATGATTCATACCCAATGGTTGAAGAATGTGCTCCCGGATATATTCCTGGAAGGGCATACCTGAAACACGGGAAACGATATTGCCCAGCAAAGCAAAACCGGTGTTGCTGTATTCATATTGATAGGATGATGGATTGGAAAAGGATACACCACCAGAAATGAGGTCGATCAACATCTGATCTGATTCATTCAATTGGCGGTCTCCCCATGGATTATCTTCAGGGAAACCGGCTGTCATTGTTAACAGGTTTTCAATATCAATGATTGGGGCGTCGCCGGTGAGGTATTCAATGCCGGACATTTCTTTAATGTAATGTGCCACCGGGTCAATGAGGGACAGCTTTCCTTCATCCCGCAATTTCATAATCGCCATAGCCGTAAAGCTCTTTGTCATGGATGCAATCCGAAAGGATGATTTTGTTGTCGCTGGGAGTTCATGTTCCGGATCGCTGAGCCCTGTTGCGGAAGCAATAACTAATTCATCATCGACCACGATGCCATATGCAATGCCTGGAATATTTCTGGTTCTGGCATGCTCCTCAATTAATTGCTGTATTTCCGGGGCGATTTCTTTAATCTTTTCCAGGCGATTGTCATTTGTGAAAACCTTTGGTTTGTAGGAATCAGAGACCAGCCGGAAGGAGTTATCTGTTTTTTGTTCGGTGGATTTCTGCGGATTGCATGAGCATAAGATTGTGACTAAACAGCAGAAGAGCAGATGGTAGTATATATTTTTCATATAGGGTACTGTTTTTTGTGCGTAAAAGAAACGTTAAACCATATTTGGTTTATTGGCATTATATCTATTGGTTTAAAATTAAGGAATCAAGGTGACTTTAAATACGTTAAATGATATTAACCCCCACATTTCCCTAATCAGAGTTTTTTGTATGATTAAATTCACGATTATAATCTTTACTTAGCGCTGATTCCGTTGAATTTGCAAACCTGCTAATCCACTTTAAAATTACTCAACTTTCAGGAATGGGTTATCAGAATTGTCTCATATGATGGCAAGGTTTGAATAAACCGACCATTGCATCGGTTGACTTTTAGCAAATTTCTAAATCACTTTTTAAAGCATTCGACACAGGTGCCCAGATTGGAGATGAACCTTAAAATTAAGCGATTGGCAAGGGTTACCTTTTAATTTTTATTGCACTAACTGTAGGATTCAGAATGCGAACAAAACTGTGAAATCATGAATTGTTGATATAGGATTATACACCGATTCAATAACTATAAATAACTATCATTTCATCAACCAAACAACTATTTACTATGAAAAACCAAAAAAGTGGGCTATTAAGCCATGCCGAATTGCAAAAATTAACATTGACCAGGCAAACATCCCTTGCAACCATGTTTACCGGAGCTTCCCTTGAAATCTCAGGAAATATACATTGGGAGGAACTCACCTGTGTCGGGTATTATCCCGAAAAAACGTTATTAGAGGCTGTTGTATCTGTAAAACAGTCCTCAGGCTATTCAGGAGGTCTTTGTGCTTCCGGATCTTTTGAGTATGTGCGATTTTTCATCGATTGGGGAAGTGGATTCCAGGATGTGGGATTTACCTCTTTCAAAGCTCATGATATTTCCGATGCACCGGCAGGAGCACAACATCCCCTGGAATATTTTGTGTACCTGGAACTGGACGAAACAAATCACAAAAGATTATGTAGCTCACCCGTTATCCCGAAGGTTAGGGCAGTACTCTCCTGGAATTCAATTCCTTCTAACGACCCCAATGATGTGCCATCCTTTGGTAATGCAATGGATTGTCATATTCAGATTAATCCACGTCCCGTGCTCGTCCTGGATTTGGTTGATCAGTTGAAAATATCAGAAAATTTTGATCCTGATATTCTGCTTAACCTTGATACTGAAGTTGTTCTGCCGTCAAAGCCAATAGACCAACTTAATATTGACTATAAATTTCTGAAAGAATATAAGGAGCAGAAGGTTCCGGATCATCGCGCACTTTTTTCATTGCTACATCCACTTGCATATCCCGCCAAATTAAATACACCAATCCCTCAAATTGACAAGAGCATTTTAAAAGAGCTAAAAATTGATATTTCAAAATTGATAGAAGCGCTTAATGAAGAAAAGGCAAATGTATCTTTTGAAGAATTATGCTGTGTTGGATTAAATACGGCAACCGATAAACTTGGTGCAATACTCAAAGTTAAAAAACCATCGGGATACGGAGGAAGTCTTTGCAATAAGGGATCTTACGAGCATATTGCCTTCTGGGCAGATTGGAACAACAATGGAACCTGGGACGAATATTTAGGAACAGCTTCAGTGAAAGTACATGATATAGCGAATAACCCTGACGGTGATTTATGTTATGCAGTAGAGCTTCCACTGAGTGCATCACAACATCTCAAATTATGCAGCAGTCCAAATATTATAAAAGTTCGTGCGGTGCTTTCCTGGTCTTCGCTTCCTTCAACAACTGACCCGGATGATTTGAATACCTGGGGCAACGTAGTCGATTCGTTGGTGCAGATACGTCCTGGAAAAAGTAACCAGGGAGATAATCCCGGTCATAGAATCGATTTTATCGGAAATGTAACCGTTGATCAAATCGATCCTGTAACGCATCTTGCTTACCCGTCTGCTGTATTCATTCCGCAAACAAACAGACCATGGGGCGGAGGAGTTAATTTTAGAGCAGAAATTCTAAATAGCGGCAGTCCCGGAAATGTTCATTTCCAGGTGCAGTATTATGAAAGCGGTATTTCTAACTGGTTACCGGTAAATACAACTCATACCTTTAGAACTGCAGAACCTGCTTCTGGTGGAGGAACACTTTTTAGTAATACCTTTATTAATGCAGCTGATTATGGTGGATGGTTCCCTTATTTAGCAGACCAAAGCATAGGCCGGGTTATTTTGAGTGATCTATTGGCCGTATGGCAAACAGGATTAAGATCGGGGGCACATAAGGTAAGGCTCGCTTTTACGACTGATCATACACATAATCCTGTTAATACATTATACTCAGAAGAGTATATTATAATGCTTGATAATATAAAATTCAATAAAAATCCGGGGTTCGGAAATGCGATAGATACTTCATACACCATCGATCTTGTCATTGATGGAGGAGAT
>JAJRQT010000110.1 GCA_024280115.1 Bacteroidota bacterium
GGGTACTGGACTCTGGTTTCTTATTCCTTATTCCTTATTTCTTGTTTTAAATTTCAAGGGTTCAAGTTTAGAGATTGAAAGGTTCAGAGGCTGAGGGGTTTAAAGGTTCAAGGGTTATTGGGTTCATCGATTCAATGGTTTAAAAGTTCAGTGGCTTTGGGTTTTTGGGCTCTGGGTACTGGGCTCTGGGTACTGGGCTCTGGGTACTGGGTACTGGGTACTGGACTCTGGTTTCTTATTCCTTATTTCTTATTCCTTGTTTTAAATTTCGGGCTTCCAAGTTTAGAGGTTGAAAGGTTCAAGGGTTCAGAGGTTCAACGGTTCAATGGTTTTGGAGTTTAATTCTGATCGGCATGACTTTTGAAGACGGTGAACCCTGATGGATTAACATAACAACCTGTGTAGGTACAAAATTTTCAGTAACTCCATTTTATTCCAATAAATCTATATCTTAAGTTAATTATCATCCGGACCTTTAATGACTGATAACTTATTCTCACATTATTTGATGCCTGTGGCCATAGCATTTATTATGTTTGGCATAGGAATTAATTTAAGGTTCATCGACTTTAAATTGACCTTCAAAAGGCCGAAAGCAGTTATTACAGGTTTGATTGCCCAAATGATACTGCTGCCTGCAATCGCCTTCATAATCAACTTTTTTATTGAAATGGAACCTATTTACAAGGTGGGTTTTGTGCTGATAGCAGCTTGTCCGGGAGGGACTACCTCAAACCTCGTGACACTGTTTCTAAGAGGAAGGCTGGCGCTATCGGTTTCATTGACGGCGTTCAATAGTTTTCTTATTCTTTTCACAATTCCGCTCATTACAAGCCTGGCGTTGTATATGTATGAGGATATAGAAACACAGGTTGAAATGCCGGTTTTAAGCACAATTGGAAATATGTTTCTGACTGTGTTGATACCAACATTCGCAGGCATGCTTTATCGTCATTATTTCCCGGGAATAGTTTTTAAAACAGAAAAAATCATCAATGTATCCATGATATTGTTTTTGGTTTTAGTATTTGCTGGAATATTTATTTTTGAAAACGTAGGAAACGCAGATTTAGATTCTTATGCCTACCTTTTTTTCCCGGCTTTTTTATTGAATCTTACTTCTATGTTTATAGGATACCTGCTCGCGCTTTCAGTCGGAATTCGAAACCGGGGCCGGTTTACAATAGCCATTCAGGTAGGACTTCAAAATAGCGCCCTGGCGATTTATGTTGCAAGCAAATTGTTGGGACAACCGGAAATGGCAGTTGTAGCCATTATTTATAGTTCGTTTACTTTGTTTACAACTGCATTTTGGGCTTATCTAATGAAAAGATACCTTTGATTGATGGAAGTAGTATTGATAGTAATTGGTGTAATATTAATCATTATTGGGATAATAGGATGTTTTGTGCCTGTATTACCTGGGCCGCCCTTAGCATACATCTCACTGATTTTATTGCAAATAGGACCTGTATCGCCTTTCAGTCTTAGTTTCATGCTGGTTATGGCTGGGATTGTAATTCTGGTTACAGTCCTTGATTATTTAATTCCGGTGATTGGAGTAAAAAAGTGGGGTGGAAGTAAAAAGGGAATTATCGGGGCATCTCTTGGGGTAATTTTGGGAATATTTTTGATGCCGCCCATTGGATTTATAATATTTCCTTTGCTTGGCGCATTGGTAGGAGAATTGCTTAACGGGGCAAGGGCAAACATAGCTTTTAAAGCTGCATTGGGTACATTTGTAGGGTTACTTTTAGGAACATTATTAAAATTTTCAACAACTATCATCATTGCCTATTACTTTTTTAGTAATTTGTAAAATGGAAAAATTTGTATTCACATGTATTATGGTGGTATTGTTCAATACCATAACATTTGCCCAGCACAAGGCACACCATATGAACGATTCACTTTCTGCAAACGACTATTTATTCCGCTCTACCACGGAAGAGCTATCCAAAATTTTCGACTCACCGGAGAGAGATGCCTGGCAAAAGCCTGGTGAAGTAATAAAATCCCTGGGAGATATCACGAATAAGACCGTTGTTGATTTAGGTTGTGGATCAGGGTACTTTAGTTTGAGGTTGGCTTATGTTGGCGCTAACGTAGTCGCTGCAGATATCGACAGTTCTTTTCTTGCAATAGTTGAAGGAAAGCGAGTCGATCATGAGATAGACAGGAATCATTTGAAAACTCAGCTAATTGATGAATCAAGGTTAAATCTTGCGAATAATTCCGCAGATATTATTCTTCTTGTTAATGCTTATCATCATATTTCAGATAGAGTCGATTATTTTTCAGTGGCAAACAAAGTTTTGAAACCAAATGGGAAGATCGTGATCGTTGATTTTTATAATATTCCTCTACCTGTTGGACCTCCGGTAAATCATAAAGTTTCCAAGGATCAGGTGCTCAATGAATTGAAAAAAGCGGGCTATCAATCAATTGAAGAAAATACTGATCTACTGGAATATCAATACATTATCACTGTGGAGAAGTTTTAGTTGAGTGTAGAGAACTAGCTGATAATGAAGCGAGCGTTGATAATATTCATTGTTATTAATTCAGTTTTGGCCTACAGCGAATTAATAGCCCAGGAAGTTGAGCATAATTATCTGGTGGGGCCTCAATTTACAAATTGTGACAGCCTCGATTTAAAAGGTATCTCAGCTCAGGAATCAATCAAGTTAATTCGAAATGCGAAATTCAGGTTCGACCAATCATTTAAATTAACCAAGAAACAAGGTCTGCAAAAAGGTGAGTTTTATTCATGCGATAACAAAGAGGGATATTTGATTATAAAATATGATGCAAAGGAAATACTTTTGGAAAAGGTGCAGAAAAGTTTCTGGATTGAGTTGATATCATCTTCGGATCCGGAAGGGTTGTTTATAAAAAGAAAAAAGGAGCTTTCTGAAATTTTGTAATGGATATTTTTAAGTCCACCCTAATAAGTCCAGATTTATAGAATTTTCGGTCTGTAGGCCACAGACCGGGGCGCTTGAATATATGAGATTTTTTAAATTATTGACACGGGATACCTGTAGGAGAAAGTAGTTGATCAATCAGTAACAACAAATTTTCTGACAAACTGATTGCCATCTGCGATTATAATGAGATTATACAGCCCCCCGGAAAGAGAGGAAGTAGATATTTGTTTTTCGATTAACTGATTCTCTTTTGCGAAGTTTTCATAAATTAAATTATTCCCCAATAAATCATACACCAGAAGTTCTATATTTCCTTTAAAATGATTGTCAATTTTTACTGTTAATAAATTCGATGTTGGATTTGGATATAGATTTACACCAGATTTGCTTAATTGTTCTAAAGCTGTGACTGAAACTCCCTCCGAAAGGAACCGACAATTATCATCTGAAACTGTCACTTGATAAAGACCGGGATTCGGAACTTCTAAAATCCTTTCTGTAGCTCCCGGGATGGGTTGGTTATTTAAAAACCATTGATAGTTAGGTGCTATGACGGATGCCGTAAGACGGGTGCCATCCACATTTATACTCGGTACACTTAGACCACTTTCATATTCAACAATTGTAACTGTTCTGGTAATCGTTTCATCAAATTGATCGTTTTTCGCATTGAATTTGACCTCATAATCTCCTGCAAACCTGAAATTGTGAAATGGATTTTGCAAAGCTGAATTATTATCATCAGGAAATTGTAAATTTCCAAAATCCCAACTCCACTCTGTAGGAAAACCAGTGCTTGTATCAATAAACCGTACTTCTCCCAAAGCACATGGGAACTCTATATCAAAGGAAGGAAATAATGCGGCATCACAGTCCAATTCTATCCAACCGGTACTGTTACTATTTAATTTACTGTTATCTCCGGTCAGAAATCCCGTTGCCCCCGAGACAGAAACGTTAACTATATCGAGGTAATCAAAACAAAACCTGATATTGCTATTGTCAGCGAATATAGCTGCATTAGATGAACCGTCAGAACGGATTTCTACAAAATTGCCTACACTGCCAGTAGCATCAAATAAACTATTGATGGTTTGCGTGCTATTTTGCCTTAAAGTGAGTGAGCTTACATCGCTAAGACTTAAACTGTCAATTGTATTTTCACCCGTCAGGGTAAGCATTCCGTTCACAAGAATTTTGTTGAACGAATTATTGCCATTTACCGTTAAAACAGCATTGCCAATTAATTGCACATTGTAAAAAATATTGTTGTTCCCATTAATGGTTTTATTTGGATTCCCGATAGCACCCGAGAAAGCTATTAATGAGTTATCAAAAATCACCGTACTTGCAGATGAAACTTCAATTTTATCCACGCCGGAAATATTGGATCCTGTAAAATCAACTACATTATTTCCGTTGAGTGTAAGGTCAATATTCGTAGCAGTGATGTTTTTACCAGTAAGATACAGGGAACTGTTTTTCAGGATGATATTTTTTGTATTAAGATTATTTTCAAAATTCCAGGAGCCATTATTGGATATAAATTCCAAATTAACTGTTTTAAACGCATCCGCCCCGGCTAGGATTTGATTGTTTTTTGAGATGATACCCTTAAAGGAAATATTTCCGTTTTTGAATGTGATTTTTTTATTTTCATCAAAAATAGTTCCGTCAATATTCAATGTAAATGAAGAAAGGTTGATGTTGCAGGAATTTGCTGAATAGTAATTAATATTATAACAACTGGCTGTAGAAGAAAGATTGATATTATTGTTGGGATTTGTAAATGAATTATTGTCGAATATAATTGGATTATTAATGCCCGGGATTGAATTTGCAGGATTCCCGCCACTGCTCAGAGACCAGTTATTCCCATTTTTCCAATCGCCTGAACCACCGATCCAATAGTAATTTACCAGGTTGAGATCTAAAGATGAAGTTGACACAATTAGCGAAAACTCCTGGTTGCTATTGCGCAATTCATTTTTATGCTTAATTACGATTGTATATGCTCCCGGGGCAGGATTGGGGATCATGATTTTCTCAACATTATCCCTGAAATTATCCCCGAGTGTAGCGCCTTTATCAGGTGTTTCCGGATTGAGTATCCAGGGCTGAAATTCTTTTTTATTACCATCATAAATTCTCATGTCCAAATCATTGATAAGCATAAGATCTTTTGGATTCAGGCTGATAGGAACGGGGTTTCCCGGTACATCAGTCCAGCAGATGGTTGCGATTAGAGGTTCTGTTCCATCAGAGCTGACATTTATTACTATGGAATCATTTTCAGTCAGATTTAGTTCTTCAAGAATAAAATCTTTGCCATCATTCTTGGTAATCAGGTTCGCCGCTTTATCGACAGCGAGTAATCCCCAACCAAACTCATAGTCAGGGCCTGGATTTTTTCCGGCTTCATTGGCAGTATGAATTACAAGACCTTTTAGGGTTGCGGATCTCATAAAGTTGCCACTGTATAACTGGGCATAATATTCTTGCAAAAGCGCCATACTACCGGTTGTATTGGGGGCTGACATTGAAGTGCCGGATAGTGTTCCATATACGTCAACACCTCCCGATAGTGCAGAAAAAACATCTACTCCAATAGCGGATATATCAGGTTTTATCCTTCCATCGTCAGTAGGACCCCAGCTGCTAAACGGGCTCATTATCACCTCATCAGGCCCTGTATATTCTGCAGCTAAATGCTCAACCGCTCCGATAGTTAATATATTTTTCGATACACTTTTTGGTTCTAAACAATCATAGGGTCCATCAGGAGGCCTTGTTCCATCACCAACGTCTGTCCTGTCATTACCCGCTGATTTTACAATTAGGTAATAAGGGGCGTTAAATGCAATATCATCCCAGACTCGACTGTTTGATGCATCGTAAAACCCAAATCTATAGTCTTCTACATTGCTCACTGCCGGGTCTCCAAACCATTGCCATCCTGTTCCTCCAGAGGATAAATCCCAACCTGTTCTCAATCCATATGAATGATTGGATATAACAAGTCCATCAGCAGCTTCCTCAGCCATTTCTGAATTGTCGTTATTAAATTCATAGGCAAAAAGATGGGCCTCATAAGCCATACCCTTAGCCCGAGGGTTGATGCCGGCAGCGGCGATGGTTCCTGCAACATGTGTCCCGTGATCATCAAATGGGATATTATCTTTAATTTCTACACGATCGCCAAACTCCTGATGTTCGACATTTGTTGATCCGCTATCCCATACGCCGATGAGTATATTTTTCCCACTAAGGTTCAACGAAAGATCCGCTCCGGGGCGAAGCCGGATAGTACCGACATTTTCGGAAGCTTTCAGATTATCGGTTTTATAATATTCAGGAATACCTGATGGCATAATTCTAATAAGTGAAACCGTTGTTCCGTTATCAAGCACTTCTCGCAACAATACTTCTCTTTCAAGGGCAAAAATTTCAACAGCTTCTCTGTACTCTTTGTATATTCTATCAAGTTCCACTGACAGGTTTTTCAGATATGTCGAGTTTGTAGCTGATTTCCAATTTTGAGCATAAGAAAACTGCGCTATAACTGTCAGTACAACGATTAGCAACAATTTTTTAACCAAATGTCTAAATAAAATCTTCATCACTATCTTTTTGGTTTATATACCCATTGCGCAATCCCGGGGAATTCCCAAAATGTATTTTCTCCAATTGGGGCAGCTAAAGTGTCTCTAAATCCATAAACTAAGGAATCTTCACTTAGAAGACCGAGGTCAAACGGGTCACCACCTCCAATAAACAGACTGGCATTTGAGTTGATAATATCCCAGGTGGATGTGAATAATAAATCGTCTCCTTCAGGGTCACATTTAATATCCCCATCATATACTTCAACCTGCTTTCCTTCTCTTATAAATTTATAAATATCGTCCCGTGCGCAAGGCGGAATTCCGTAAATATCGTACGCATCCATATCAGGGACATCTTCATCGTCAAAATTAAAAGTAAATGATACTTGTTGCCATGATTTACTTTCTTCTCCTGTTAGTTTTAGAGAATATGTCGCAGGTTTTACTTCATAGCTTTCTTTGCAAGCAACCAGCGACAGCAATAAAATTATAGTCCAATATTTTTCCCTTAAATATTTCACGAGCGATATATTAATTATCATCCTTTTTGGTCCCTCTTATTGTTCTGATAGTTTCGGGGCCTGCAAGGTCATATGAATAAGAAAATGTCATCAGTTTTACATCTGAGTCAAATGATCCTTTTCCTTCCGATCTTGTCCTGCCAAGCTGATCAACACCGGCCAGTAATTGCTCAGGTATTGAAAACTCCCCGGAACACAAGTCCAGGTTAGCAAAGGCAAATAACAATGAGTCGAGCCCTGTATAACCGTTAATAATGATCAGGTTATTATTTGTCCAATCCACATCAATTTTCACATCGTAAACAAATTCTCCGTTATTTTGATCAAATTCCCAAGTGCCTTCAAATTTTCTAAGGTCAACCAGGCAGTCATCATCTTTTATAGTCACTGTATGAAAACGACCGTTTATTCCGGTTTCACCAAAGCCCGCCTGCAAATCATTGGTTACTGATGTTATTGTGAATTTAATGGTTTTATCTCCGGTCAGCTCCCGGTTATTTATAGGGAGGTACCTTATTTCTCCTGTATGTTCGCCGACAGGAATCAAAATTCTTTTTTTATCTCCATCTTCAAGAATATAATCGACGTTCTCGACCGCTGATCCTGAAACTTCATATTCGACGATTGTCGTATTTGTTGGGGTAGGGGCCGCAATATGTATAGGAATACTGATAGGATCATTTAAATTTGGGCCAAAAGGATCTTTATAGTTTTCCATAATTTCACTTTCGGTTTCTGTAAACCGGGCATGATAGGGCCCTTCAAAAAATATTTCTTTTTGTTCATCACAAGAGATGAATAGAGAAAGTAGAATAATTGCTGAATATGTGAATGCGCTCCTTTTCATCGATTTGTCATTTAATAACCGGGATTTTGTGCATCCTTTAAAGATGTATTGTTAATAATTTCTCTCAATGGTATCGGCCAAAGCTCGTCTTTTTCCGTCCAGTTACTGGTGAATTCATCCATGACTGTTTTTGCCCTACCTGTTCTGATTAGGTCATACCATCTGTGACCTTCAAAACAAAATTCCATACGTCTTTCATTTTCTATGGCCGCCAGCATCTGGTTTTTTGAAGTACCTTGGATCAGTGGCACACCGGCTCTTTGCCGTATTATATTAATGTCCGATTCAGAGCTGTTAGATCCTGATATATTGTTTTGTTGTGCCCTGGCTTCGGCACGAATGATGTACATTTCAGCAAGTCTGAATAGTTGGATATTGTCAAATGGGCCATATCTAACGATGGTCCAGCCATTATCAGCCCCGCGCGCATTAATGCCATCAAATTCAATCACAATGTTTCTGGAGCCTCCATCATTTTGCAAGGCAAGTACCATCTCGCTTGAAGGAATGATTTCCCGTCTTCCAACAAACAAATTGTTGATGCTGAAATTTGTTGAAGTTCCCGGATTGTCATTAGCGCTGTAAACGATTTCCAAAATAGATTCAGTGCTAAAATCCGATACGACATCTTCATAGTCTTCCTCAAGAATATATTCTTTAACCCCATTGCCATCAATTACCTCCGTAGCGTATTTTTCTGCTTCAGTCCAGTTTTCCCTATAGAGGTAATATCGTGCCATCAATGCCTTAACAGCGCCATTTGTCGCCAGGCCACTATTGAAGGATTCTTCGGGTATTTTATCCAGGGCATACAATAAATCAGATTCTATAAAATCCAGTGTCTCCTCCAATGTGGCCCTTGGTATCTTTTTATTCTCATCAACATCTGTTGTAGTCACAATTGGTAAACCTCCAAACGTATAGGCTCCAACAAAATAAGCATAGGCTCTAAGAAAGCTTGCTTCTCCGGTGATTTGATCAAAATCACCCTGAGGGATATCAATGGCAGGCAGCCCTTCATTGAGAAAACTGACAATGTATGACATGCTGTAAATTACGCCCCAGAGGGCACTGGCAGATCCATTGGATGCTGACATATCTTTGCTGCTTATTTCGCGGTATTGAGTAAATGTCCCATTGTGAATCAGGTTATCAGCAGTCAAATCTCCTGCTATTATTTTTGGTGCGCCCAAACTTGCAAGATCCCGGTAGGCAGATGTAAGCACAACACGGGCTGAATTTGCATCCTTGAGTACCTGATCATTTGTGATTAGATTAACAGGTTCTGGATTTAATAAATCGGTACATGAGCTGAATGAGAGCACAAGAGTTAAAAATGATATGGTAAATCTATACTTCATTAAAATCCCAGGTTTAATCCAAATAATATCGTTCTTACCTGGGGGAATGTATATAAATCCAGCCCCTGGGCAGTTGTAGAACCATCCAAACTATTTACTTCCGGGTCGGCGCCTGTATAATTGGTCAAGGTCCAGATGTTGGTTCCCGATGCATAAATTCTTAACTTATTTAATCTGAGCTTACTCAATATTTCTCCATTCAGGCTATAACCAATGGTCAGGTTTTTCAATCGCAGATAAGAGGCATCTTCAACAAATCGTGAGGAAAACCTGTTATTGAAGGTATTGCCAAATTCATATTTTGGGATTGAGGCGATATCTCCTTCTTTTTGCCATCTTTTCAACGCTTCACGGGATTGATTATTTTCAATATCCTCACCTGAATTGAGTAAGGTTGTATTTCCGAAATTAATCATTTCATTTCCATAGCTGAATTGAAAAAATAGTGAAGCATCAAAGCCTTTGTAACTAAATGTATTGGTAAATCCTCCAAAGAAATCTGGTTGTGCATCACCAATAAAGGTTCCATCATCAGCGGTTAATTTACCATCATTGTTTTTGTCATAATAAATGGCATCTCCTGTTCCGGGATCCACGCCGAGGTACTTTAATCCCCAGAATGTTCCCAATGGTTTTCCAGGAGAAACAATATGAGTATTATTGGTAAAAGTTGAATATCCGGAGAATTGAGGCTCATCTGTCGCCAGTTGCTGGATAATATTTTTATTTCTTGAAATGTTAAATTGAGAAGTCCAGTTGAGTTCCTTATCGATATTGACGGTCGTCAATGTGAATTCTACCCCTTCATTTGTTACCTCGCCAAGATTGCCTAAAACAGAGCCAAACCCTGTAGTGAATGGCAGGGCCTCACTGAGCAAAAGGTCATTTGTTACATTATAATAATAATCAAAAACGACTTGAATTCTTCCCGCATAAAATGCGATGTCTGTTCCGATATCCATTTCAGTGGTTTGTTCCCAGCCTAAGTTGGGATTTCCCAGTGTGGCAGGTCCAACAGCAGGGATGCCGTTATAAGCTGTAGTAGCTCCCCATGTGGCCAGGTATTGAAAATTTCCTATTCTCTCATTACCGGTAAGACCATAGCTTGCTCGTATTTTGAAATCATCTAACCAGGATATTCCCTGAAGAAAATCTTCCTCTGTAACCCTCCATCCTAAAGAAAATGCTGGGAAAAAGCCAAATTTCCTATCTTCTCCAAACCTTGAGGAACCGTCATATCTCGCGGTAACTTTTGCGAGATATTTTGATTTGTATTTGTAATTAACTTCCCCAAAAAAGGAAATTAATCCACTATTGATCAGGAATGATGAACCGTCCAGGATCAATCCGGACGAAGTCAGATAGGTGAAGTCATCACTGGGAAACAGTATGCCGACAGTTGATCCGCTTCGGGAGGTTCTGCTGATAAACTCTGTTCCAAGCAGTCCGCCAATGCTATGGACATCACCAATTGATGTATTGTAGGTAAGTACATTGTTATTCAATAATGTGGAGCTCTCAGTAGTGCTGTAAATTCCATATCCTTGTTGGCCTACACTTTGCAAAAAACCACCAATTGCAGAAGTTGAAGGCTCGAATTGATCCTCAATAGTACTTGTATAATCCATATTAAACTTGGTAGTGAAATACAGGTTCGGGATTATTTCATATTTGGCATAAAGACCACCCAACATCTTTGTAGCATAGGTGTCAAACCTCGGTTCAATGGCCTGACCGACCGGATTGAAATTTGGGAACCCTGCATACCCTGCATCTCCCGGGGCGAATAAGTTACCTTCCTCATCGTAGGGCTGATAATATGGCAGGCTGGTGAGCGCTGCATTATATACACCATCCAGAAAATTATCTCCTTTTACTCGGTTGTTTTTTGTTCTGGCCAAATTTACATTCAGACCAAAAGATAACCGGCTGGTAGCTTTATGATCAATATTAGCTACCAATGTAGCTCTTTTGAAATCATTGTTCAGCATGACACCTTCTTCCTCCCTGTAGGCGCCGCTGAGGTAAAATTGTGTTTTTTCCGAGCCCCCTCTAGTTGACAATTGATATTGTTGCACAATTGCCTGTCTCATTACTTCCTCCTGCCATTTTGTGTCAACGGCGTCAGTAACTCCTGGAATACCGGCGCCATCTGGATCTTCTCCGGCATTTATCATCGCTTCTCTTTGTAGAGCCAGCAATTCTTTAGCATTGAGCACCTCAATAGTATTGGTAGGATCAATAATACCTCTCTGTACATCAATATTGAAGGTAGTTGGCGCTCCGGCTTTTCCCCTTTTAGTCGTGATGATTACGACGCCATTGGCAGCTCTCGATCCGTAAATTGCTTTTGCAGAGGCATCTTTAAGTATTTCTATGGATTCAATATCATTTGGATTAATAGTGGAAAGCGCATTATCATTTTGCCCGCCAAAACTTCTTGTTGACAAACCTCCATCGCGTACAGGAATACCATCAACTATATATAGGGGCCTGTTAGAGCTGGAAATTGATGAATTTCCGCGAACCCTTACCATTATCCCTCCACCTGGTGTTCCCGACGATTGAGTGACTGAGACTCCGGAAACCTGCCCCTGAAGTGCCTGATCCAATCCGGTAATGGGCATATCTTTTATAACAGCAGGATCAAGTGAGGATATAGAGCCAATGACATCAGCTTTGCTTTGTGATGAGTACCCTGTCACGATCAATTCTTCCAGTTGTTTGGTATCCTCGGTCATTGTTATATTAATAACAGACCTGTTGTTTATCGGTTCTTCTATGGTTAAAAATCCTATATATGAGAAGACAACTATCTGTGAATTTTCCGGGATCGTTAAATTATAATTCCCATCGAATTCTGAAATAGTTCCTGTAGAGGTGTTTTGTATGTAGATATTTACACCGGGTATTGGCGCCCCATCCGAATCAATAATTTTTCCACTGATTTGTACCTCGTTATCCTGGGCTTGTACCAGCACCGACATGAAAAAAAGACAAGAAAAGAGGGAAAGTAGATTTTTATTCATTCATGCTTAATTATTGTATGATTTGGTTTTCTGCCTTACTCAATTGATTATATCGGGACCAGCGCTGAATTCAGTTTGCAATATAATTTTTATTCAAAACAATTCTTTAACTGATTGATAATAAAAACAATATTTTTCTCAAAATATTTCAATTTCATTTCGAATTAATGTCTTTCGTTAGACATGTTTGTCAAATCATTAATATTTCTCCGTAAATAGTCAAAAAAAACATTTCAAAATATGCAACCTTCCAACAACCGTTAACATCTTATTAAGAAACCTTTAATTAATCTAAAGAATAACAAAATGAAACTTACTATGTTTAAATCTACAAATCCTCTGTTTGTGATTGCAATTTTCTTTTCTTTAAGTTTTTTATCAACAGAGCTATTTGCCAATAAAACACTCGATGATCCCTATCTGTCAAAAACATTCAATCTTTCGTCAGGCCAGCTTTATGTGACTACTTCAGGGGGTAGTATAAAAGTGAAAGGAGGAAATTCCAGCACTGTGAAAGTAGAAATGTACGTTAAATCCAACAGGCACAGCGATTCCAAAATGCGTAAGATCATAGAAGATGATTATGAAATACGAATAGAAAAATCTGGTTCCAAGATCGAGGCCATCGCCAAAAGGGAATCTGGCAGTTGGTCAAACAATGGGATCAGCATTTCTTTTGTGGTTTATACTCCCAAAGATTTTGAATGCGAGTTGAAGACGAGTGGAGGATCATTAAAAATCAGCGGTGTTAGCGGTAGGAATCATGAGTTAAAAACCAGTGGAGGTAGTATTACAGCTACAGATATGAGCGGTGACCTTGAAGCGAGAACATCGGGTGGCAGCATAACAGTGAGTGATTTTGTCGGTGATCTCGATGCGAAAACCAGTGGCGGATCAATAAAACTGGAAGACATAGAAGGAGATTTGGATGTAGCCACTTCCGGTGGAGGTATCAGGATTAGTGATGTGCAAGGAGAAGTTTATGCCACTACAAGTGGAGGCAGCATAAATGCGAACATCACTAAATTGGAAAGTCAATTAGTATTGAAAACAAGTGGAGGGAGCGTGAAAGCGACTATTCCTTCCGGGCTTGGCCTCGATCTCGATCTAAGAGGAAACAGGGTAAGCACATCCTTGAGCAATTTCAGCGGAGAATCAAAATCTGACAGAGTAAAAGGAACCGTAAACGGCGGCGGCATTTTGGTTCAATTGTCAACCTCAGGAGGAGGCGTAAGTCTTGATTATCATTAAAGTGCAAACTAAGAGAGATTGCTTGTCCACCGAAGCTTTTTTCAACTACCATAGCCTTGGCGAAGGCAGTAGCGTAGGCGGGAAAAGAGATTGAGTAAAGATTGAAGGGAGATTTAAAAATTGGCGTTAAATGCTCTCATCTTTCTTCGGTCTTTTAACGATTATTTCCTGTATTGATTTTTAATTTTAGCTGATCGTTCATAGCAATTAATAAAAACTGCTTATTAACGAAATATTATTACGGTATCTGAACAATATCGGATTAACTCTAAATCTGGAGGGCGGAAGCTCAAGTCTAAAAATCGAGAGATTTTAAGTGAAAATAATTAGTTCAAATTTTAAGGCGGGTGGGTTTTCCCAAAATCAGTGTGGATCAGGACAGCTAGAGCATTGGCCGGTATTTTAAAATGTTCTTTTACTAACTATATTCTTGCACTATCCTTCTACAGGACATTTTACGAAGGGCGAGCATGTGCGGCCTCAGCGTGTACTGATCTTTGATTTTGGTGTCTTTTCTTTTTCGTTCTTTTTCTTTGGACACGCAAAGAAAAAGGACAAAGCGAATTAATGTAAAAACAATATTATTATATTTCTCAAGAAATACAGATTGATCCACAATATCCATTTTTTAAGTTTCTACTCAAATTCCATTTCATCAACATCCTCCAAAGTATCCGGATTCAGGACTTTCATTTTTAATTTTTTTCCATCAACTAAAAAAATCACCAGGGCATTTTGCGTTGTAAATCCTTCCACGAATTCGCTCCAGGGAGTTTTTTCCTGTGCATAGTAAGGGGCTCCTGCAGCGCCATTATTGATTTGCCAGATTTCCCTTGTAAGCGTTAACTTTTCAGCGAAATATTTTTTGGGATAAATTTTAGTATCAGGGCCAATCTTAGTTCTTGCATAATTATGTTCATCACCGGTAAGTAATGCCCTGGTCTTTACGCTTTTATTTACAATAATATCCAACAACTCATCCCTTCTTTCAATAATTCCCTTGGCCACTCTTTTTCCACTGATGGATGGCCGGTAAGCATTTTCACCATTGTACCACATATCATCGGATACGTGACCTCCATTTGGGAAAAAAGGTGTATGGATTGTCACAAATATATGATCGATATTGTCATTATTTTCCAGGGCATTCATTGTGTTTTTTAACCACTCCAGTTGGTTGTCCATAACATATCCATGAATATTGCCACTTGTAAATGTAACTGCTTTCGCAGATGTCGCATACCAATAATTTGAGTTAAGTACAACCATTGCAACATTATCATAGGTATAGTAGAAGACGTTTTCTTTATAGGATGGGAAATCTGTATGTTTGGGATCGGGATCATAACTTGACCCATCTTCTCCGTCAGGGCCATTTTGTGGATTTACGAATTCTTTCTGATAAATCGCCTCCGAGGAAACCTTATCATAAGGAAAATTGTCAACCTGGTAGCCAAAATCATTGTCCTGATCATAGAATTTTTTTACAACAGACTCGTGGTTCCCCATTGCTGTCACAACCGGGATATATCTTGCATACGGCTCGATGGCCCTTTTCCAGTTGGCATATTCGAGCCGGATGCTATTCGGGTTTATACTGTATCCTGTGACCAAATCACCAGTGAACTGCATAAAACGAACTTTCTGCTGCATATTCAAGGCCATGATCTTTTTCATGATATAGACATTTGCGCCATAGAGATTTCTTTCACCACCACCATTTCCGGAGCGTGAATCGCTCGCATATGAAAATGAAAAAGAGCTTCTTGTGCCAGGGGCCGGAGCGGTATGAAATGAGTACTTTTCCTGGTTGTCTCCATACCAAATTGTATAATCGTAATCAGTGTCTGGTTCCAGCTCGGTGATTTCTATTTCATGAAATGTTCCATTTTTACTGCGGAATTTTTTACCATTTACATCAATCATACCTTTTCCCTTGACATTTGTTTTAAAAAATATTGTAGCGCCCTCATGAGTTAAATTTGCAATAAAAGGGCCTTCAATAATAGAAAAATCAACAAGGAATGGCTTAACAGTATCATATACTTTCTTGCCATATGCCACTTCGTGATATTTTCCATCCGTTGCCAGAAAATCCTCCGCATTAAAATTTATTTTACCGTCATATAGTATATTGTTTCGATAGTCCATAACCCTGTAGCCCAATATACCTTTTCCAGTTGTGGTCCAATCTATCATGTCATACTTGCCTTTCATATCTTTGATATTCACTTCGGCAATTCCCTGCGTAATTGTAGCCGTTCTGGCAAAATATACCGGATGTGGATATTTGGAATCATTCAATGGGATAAACCCGTAGTATAGAGTGCCATTGAACTCTTTCCTTTTAAAATCAAAGATTAATCCTGATGGGGTGCCTTTTATGTTTTTTGTGAATTGCTCAGGATTATAACCGATATTGTCAGGTAAAGCGTAGAATTTTTTGCCTTTCAATTCAAAGTAAATCCCCTGATTATCTGATTTAATATTTGAGTGGATAGCAGGGATGTTGCCTTTTTGCCCATAGATTGAAGAAACAAGAAATAAAAAGACAACCATCAACTGATAGATTTTGACTTTCATATTATTTTAAATTGGTAAATACTTAGAATAACTGTACTAATTTGGTTTTGTTTCTAAGGTTGTTCTGTGGATAAAGAATAGGGATAATGCTTTTTGTCCGCTCCTCTCTTTTTCTCGGGTTTATTATCCATGAAAAAGTGAAGTTTTCCGCCATTCATGATGTCTTCGTGTGAAATCCAGTTTTCATCATATCGATCGCCATTTAATTCAATTTTTTCGATATAAACATTTTCACTACTATTTTCTGGCGCTTCAATGATAAACCTTTTGCCATTCTGGAGATTTAAGGTAACCTTTTTAAATAAGGGTGAGCCAAACACGTAGGAGGGATGCCCCGGAGTCACTGAATAAAATCCCAATGCAGACATAACATACCACGCAGACATCTGGCCATTGTCCTCATCTCCGCAGTATCCGTCAGGGGCTGGTTTATAAAGATCGTCCATAATGGAGCGCACCAATTTTTGAGTTTTCCATGGTTCACTGGTATAATTATATAAGTAGGGCATGTGTTGAATAGGTTGATTGCCATGTGCATATTGACCTTTATTGGCCAGTATCATTTCAGTCATCTCATGGATTACTCTTCCATATGTGCCCACTTTGAATTCGGAGGGAGTGGTGAATACCGCATCCATTTTGGATATAAATTTTTTGTCTCCTCCCATTAAATCTACCAATCCCTGCACATCATGAAAAACAGACCAGGTATAATGCCAGGCATTGCCTTCGGTGTAGGGGCCACCCCATTCAATGGGGTCGAAAGGAGTGAACCAACTGCCATCGGATTTGCGCCCTCTCATGAAATTTGTTTCAGTATCAAATACTTTCTTGTAGTTAAATGGCCTGTTTCGAAACTGTGCAATGTCATCAGTTTGATCCATTTTCTTGGCCATTTGTAAAATGCAAAAATCATCATAAGCATATTCCAGGGTTTTGCTCGTAGCTTCTTTAAATTCCGGATAGGGGACATAGCCATTGTTGTTGTATTCTTTAATGCCATCTCTGCCAGGAGCCCAGTGTGGAGCTGTGACGAAAGCATCTTTTTTCATTGCCTGGTAAGCTAACTCAGTATCAAAGTCCTCAATACCTTTCATGTAAGCATCGGCAAAAAGTGAAGCGGCATGGCTTCCGATCATTACTTTGCGATAACCGGGGCTTGGCCATATTGGCAACCAGCCACCCTCTTTGTATGAATTTAGAATACCTTTCATAATATTGGAACTCCGCTCAGGATACATGATCGTGTAAAACGGGAATAAAGCCCTGAACACATCCCAATAGCCAATATCAGTAAACAAATAACCAGGGCGTGTATAGCCATTAAAAGGGCTATAATGCACCATTTTTCCGGTCTCATCAATTTCATAAAATGTTCTTGGAAAAAGAAGCATTCTATACAGGGATGAGTAAAACATTTCCCTTTGCCCGGCACTCGCACCCTCAATGATTATTTTATTGAGTTCTGTATTCCAGGTTTGATTCAATTTTATTTTCAACTGGTCAAATGTAAACCTCGTAACCTCTCTGTTAAGGTTGGTGGCTGATTGGGGCATACTTATGAAAGAGGTGGCGATTTTTACGTTGATTTGTTCATTTTTAAAAGTACTGAAACGCAACGCTACACCGGTGTGGTCACCCTGAATCTCTCTTTGAAGTGTATTAAGGGAATCATTGTTCCACATGGTAAAACTATCGAATGGTTTATCAAAATCTGCAATAAAATAAGTCGCAAAATTCTTGGGAGTTCCACCGCTGTTATTTTTGCACCAGCCAACGATCCTCTGCATCCTCGGGATGACTTTTATATATGAGCCTCCGGGGAATGCATCAAAAAGTATCCATGAAGATTGGGATTCCGGGAAAGTAAATCTCATCATGGCGCCCCGGTTGGTTGCGGTCATTTCCGCCGTAATTTTTTTCTCGTGAAAATCAACTTTATAATAATTTGGCAGCGAGATTTCATTTGTATGATAGTAGTTTAAGCCTCTGCTTTCAGCATCTATCGTGAGCTCTCCAACTTCGGGCATCAATGAAAAAGATCCGTAATCGCCTATCCATGGACTTGGCTGGTGTGTACACCTCAGACCATTTATTTTTTTTGAATCATAATTATAATTCCACCTGCTATCGTTCGGTTCGGTTTGGGGCGTCCAGAAGTTCATGCCCCAGGGATGTGCTACCGCTGGATAAGTATTCCCATTGGAAAGTTCCGGATTTGATTGGGAACCTATACGCGGGTTTACAAACTGCACAAGATTGGATTGATCGTTTTGCATTTTGGAAAGATCCCTGAATTGACAATCTGAAACTAATATTGTTGTCAGAAAAAGGATTGGTAGCAATTTGGGAAATTGCCGTACATAATTGAAAATACGAATCATGAATTGTTTTGATTTCCTCCAGCGATCACAATTTTGTTAAATTTCTAAAAAAAACGAATACTTATACTAAATAATTGCAATTATTATTATTTGTGAATGAATTTTTTTCAACATTCATTTCCTGGTGCATTTTAAATCAATGCATATGCAGATACTAAAACCCAGCCCTGGGCACTTAGGATAGTTAAATAACCAACATGTTGATAGTATGGATGTTGTTACGGTGCGCGTGTTGGCCTGACAAAACAGCGGGGGGAGCGATGGCAATGCGGGAGGGAGCATTGTTTTGTCTTGATTTTTCTTTGGTTCTTTCTTTTCATCTAAGGAAAAGAAATGAACTACCAGCCAATTATCTTACTTAAAATCGTATCATGAAATAAAAATGTGAAAATCTACTTCACATAAAGTGGATTATTTTCAGGCTTGTCCTGAAAAATATAGAAACTCTATTGTACCAGCATCAAATGATGATAGTCTTTCAGGATAGTATGTAAAAACTTGAGGTCCGGGAGATCAGTTTTGATTTTCAATTTGTTTTTAATTTTAGCAGCAATAGCCTCAACCGGTTTGTCATCCAGCATTTCCAGCTTGGCTTTTATGGCTTTATTGATCAGTTCTACATACTCAGGCGTCAATTGATCCGCATCTAAAAACACAGGCTTATAGTCGCTCTCTATATCATTAAGTGTATGATCTTTTAGAAATCCCGATTGCTCCAATTTTATAACTGTGGTTCCTGCGGCAATGTCCCCGAGTCTCTGACCTTTACCACCAATTGTAATACACAAAATGGCCACGCCACCATAGAATACAATATCGATGGGCCTTATGATCCAGCGGAGCAAGTATCCTCCCATAGTAGCTTGAGAACCATCGAGTTTTACAACTTTTATTTTTATGGTTTTTTTACCTATTGACTGACCATTCATAGATATTTCACTGATTAGATGGTAAAAAAAAGCAGGAATTGTAGCAGTGAATATTAATAAAGGTGAGGAATCTAATAAGCCGGTTGTGATCATGATGGTAATAAACAAAAATGTAACTGATCCTATGATAACGGCATCGATGAGGTATGCAAAAATCCGGTCGCTTAACCCGGCAAGCGGATAGCTTATCTGAACATTTTGCGAAGTATTTATACTGACTTTTTCCAAAAAATAATTTAGTTTAAATAAATCAGGAGATATAATTATAACATTTAGATACAATTCTACCCTCTAAAGGTCAGTGCAAAAGTACAAATTTGTTCATTGAATCATTTATCATTCCAGACAAACGACAACTGGGTGCTGGGTGCTGGCAACTGGGTACTGGGTACTGGGTGCTGGGTACTGGGTACTGGCAACTGGCAACCGGCAACTCAAAACCCACTGCTGGCGCGAATTTGTAATTCGTGCCCATTTATAAACAGAACCACTTAGCCAGGGATTTGAAATCCCGGTTCACTTCTATCTTGTTTCAAATTTAGACTGTCACCCTTTTTCTTACTGCTTCTTCACCTTTAGCTTTCGACCTTTAATTGGATAAATACTCGTCACTCGGCAAAACCGGGCGTCTGATGCGGTGCTGGGTACTGACAACTGGCAACTCGCAACCGGCAACTGGCAACAGGCAACTGGCAACAGGCAACTGTCAACCGGCAACTGTCAACTCAATCGGGTTACCTTTTTCAATTATCTGCATTAAGGGCAAATATCGTATTCATTGACCCAACCTATTTTTTGTTTAACAATTTAAATATTTACAATTATGTCGCAACAAGATTATAATGCGAAGATTAAAGAAATCACGGCGATGCGTGATGAAGATGTCAAAACCCCCAACATGCCCGTAGGTGAGGCAGTCCAGGAAGCAGAAAACCTGGTGGCCTGGTGCGAAGAAGACAAGGCCGAATTGACAAAAGCCGGTCTTGACTGGCAGTTGGTGGAAGACTTGCCACTGCGTGCCGGCGCTTGCCGCTATGCGCAAAGTATCTGGGCGCGTGAATCCCAAAACCAGGAAGAAGCCGAAAAGGAATGGAAGGACAAATCACCTGCTGCCTTCGACTTGCGCGATAAGTTGGTGCACCATTTCACGTTTGCATTCAGGAAAGCGCCCGAATTGTTATCGAAAGTGCAAATCATCCGTGAAGGATATTCCCGTGCCGATATGCTGCAGGACCTGAGCGACCTGAACGTATTGGGCAAGGATAACATCGAATTGCTAAAACAAATAGGGTTTGATTTCAAACTGCTCACTGAAGCTGCCACGCAGGCCGACGACCTTTCTGTAGTATTGGCAAAGGCCAATGGCGAGGCCGGAGATGACGCAGGTGCGAAAGACGTGCGTGATAAGGCCTACACTTATATGAAAATGGCCGTTGATGAGATCCGTGCCACAGGTCAATATGTGTTTTGGCGTGACGAAGACAGGAGAAAAGGTTATGTGAGCGCTTATTTCAAAAGAAAGAACCAGGGTGGGAAAAAGGACCGGCCTGGTGAAGAGTAATAATAGGTTTAGGGCAACGCCGGCTAAGGTAGTTGCCCTTCCTTTTAGGTTTTAACTTGCCCTTTGGTCTTTTCTGGTCCCCTTTGGTAAATGAAGTGGTTCCTTTCAAGAATATTGACTTCCTGTTATAGTTTCGGTACTTCCTTTTAAAAATTCCGGCTTCCTTTAGCAATTTCTGCCCTTCCTGTGGAACAGGAGCCATTTAAATAGTAACAGGAGCATCAAAAAATCTACAGGAAAACCAAAAACATGTAAAGGGAGTCAAGAAAATCCAAAGGAAGTTGAAAAAGTCTCAAAGGAAGAATAGAAACCTAAAAGGAGCAGCATAATGAACCAAGGACTGTTAGATCCTACACTTGTTTGATCAGTGCATATAATCCTACCACTGGATCAGCACATACTTTTCCCTACCGGCAGGCCAGCTTTGCTACTCATTTGTTAGAAAATAGCACAGACTTACGCTATATACAAAATTTACAAGGCCATAGCAGTAGTAAGACCACGGAAACCTGCCTCGGTAGGCGGGTCTACACCCACGTGGCAGTAAATATCATTAAACGTATTGAAAGTCCCCTCGATTCTTTAAATTTAAACCAAAAGATATAATGGAAATAAACCCACGGGGTTTAGCGAATTGGCGGCAATTTTGACTCTATGCTAAACCAATGATTTATGATAGTAAATTACAATACTCAATTTGATAGTACTTTTTTTGCGATTTTACCATTAGTTTGAAATATTTTCGAAAAGAAATTGCCTTTTGGAGGTGAAGATAATAATAATATCAACATTCTTAGCAAATTGACTGTTCGGGAAACATACAAAGAAAGGATAAAATCAAGCGGCTATAATTGTATTATATATTTATTAATAAGAGCTTAAGGCAAAGTTATTATTCTATGAAATCAAAAGAAGATATAGGTTCAGGAGAAAAAATTGGAAAAGAAGAAAAACTCAGGATAGATTTTGAGAACTTGATATATTCCTGTAAACTAAAGCGTGAGTTATTGGAAAGAGCTTATAGAAAGATTTTTAAAATTAAAAAAATTATTGAACTTGTATCAAGCATAACGATTTTAGGTTCACTATTAATTTTAACAACCATTTTTATAGAATTTTTCACGAATGAATTAATTGAAACCCTTTCACTTTCAATAGCTATGATTGGAGCTATTGTATTTATAATGTCAAGTGCAGCAAATAGAACTAATGATTTGTTAAATCTAATTTCTGGAGCAAATGAATTCCTACAACTTAGAGAAAATACCAAATTCAATGCACTCAATGAATCATTTTCCTATAATTTGAGAGTTAAAAAATACAAGATTTGCAATGATGAATATGTTAAACTCTCTATTAGGTATGATAAGTATATAAAAAAGTATCGCAAAATAATATATAGGGTAAAACTTTCATCCATCATATAATGAAAGGGTTTTAGTAGATTTAATTGGAGAAAAAGAATTAGAAAAAATACGGACAAGGTTTCCTCATAAAGAATAAGATAACTGGGGCTAATAAATAGGACTATGAGCGGTCTGCAAGACAGAGCGATTAGTCCGTGTTGAACTACATCCCGGATATATGGCTATGTACTTACTGAGGGCTTTTATAATCGTTGTGGAAATTTCGAGGGATAGGAAGGCAAATGCAATCTTCAAATTTTAGCTGATACTCGATGGAAA
>JAJRQT010000111.1 GCA_024280115.1 Bacteroidota bacterium
GCGAATCTCTGACCGTTAATAGCCTGAATATCTGCATTTTAACTGAAAAAACCTAATAAATAGCGAAAAGATTCACATAAAAAATTGACCTTAATTTATTGATAATCTTTTAGTTACATGATTTAAAAGAGACACTAGTTAAATACACCTTCGATAATTTTTTCTGAAGAGATAAGACTGTCCCGATAAGTAACACGATATTCCCTGGTCAGGGTCCAATCTTTTACTTTGGATGTTGTATCGGCCTGGAACTGGGTAACTGTTGAGTCTCTTGCAGATTTTAACCTGGTAGTGATGATCGGTACAAGCTGTTGCACAGGGATATTGTAGCTGTTAGCAAGTGCAGAAACTTCATCTTTCTGAGTCGGCTGGATATCAAAAAGCACAGTATTTGACCGATCTCCCTTGCCGGCAAACTCTACCTGGCTCAGCAGACTGTTTTGAATTAATGTCATCGTTGAGATCAAAAATGAACCTAATCCAATTACGATCACCAATACCACTGTTTGGTTATTTGGTCTGAAAAGATTTGCAAGACTCTGCCTCCAGATAAAGCTTGCTTTGGTTGGGAAATATCTCCTGACCATAAATATCAACCCCTTGGAAACAAGCCATAATAATCCGAATACGCCGAGTAAAGAACCAAAAAATACACTCCCATTGAGCAAGCTGTCTGTTTGGTTTACAGCAAACATCCATGGAAAAATGATGATTAATAAAAATATAAAATACCTGAATTTACTTACTCTCTTAATTTTTTCGGCACTTGACCTTAGTATTATAAGCGGAGGAATAAATCAGATATTTATTAATGGTAAAATGGAAAACAATGAGGAAATGATGAGCCCTACAAGCAAACCTTGAAATGCAGAGATCCAGGAAATTAGAGGCGTAACCTCAATAGGTATAAAATCGCTTACAACCAATGGCAAAATGTATTGCAAAAGTATCCCATGAATAACACCAAGAATGCTGCCAAGGATTCCAAGGGTCAAAATCTGAATGAAAAAAACATAAAAAATTTGCCAACCGGAAGCGCCCATACACCTGAGCACTGCAGCAGCATATTTTTTTTCTTTCACATAAATATATACAGAGCTCGCCACGCCGATACAACCGAGGATCAATGCAACAAAACTCAGCAGGTTAAAAAATTTGTATAGGTTTTCAAATCCCTGTCCGAGGTTTTCTCTTCTCGACTCTATGGTTTCATAAGAATAACCATATTTTTTCACTTCAGGATTTAACGCCTGTTTAATCTCTTCTAATCCACCGTCAATCAATTTCAGATATTTATTATAACTGACCCTGCTTCCATATTGGATAAGGCCGGTTTCTTCCAACCGCTTCAATGGCAGATAAACGACAGGTGCGAATGCAGCGCTTATATTAGTATTTCCCGGAAAACCAGTGACAAATCCGCTTATGAGAAAAGAAGCCTTACCGAGTTTTATTGTATCATTTATTTCCACACTGTATTGAATTGCCAGACTCTCATCGATCATTACACTTTTTTTACTATTAAATGATTCAATGTCAGAGTCTTCACTCAATGCAATTTCTCCATAAAATGGAAAATCTCCTTCCATGGCGATAACCTGGATAAGCCTTGTGCCGCCGGTTTTTGAAAAGAAAACCATGGAAGCAAATCGAGCGTCTTCAGCAAATTCCGCATTGAGAGAATCTAACCCGGAAATGAAATCTTTCTCAAATTTTTTCCCACGACTATTGATTACCAAATCCGCTCCAAGTAATTCCTTTGCCTGTTTGTTAATGTCATTTTGCAAGTTGATATTAAAAGAATCTATGGCAACCAGCGCTCCAATCCCTATTACAATCGAAGAAATAAAAAGGAAAAGCCGGGAAAAGTTTTTTCTCGCATCTTTGTATGCCAATTTCCAAATCCATTTAGATTTGAAGACTGAAACTTTCTCCCGTTTTATTTTTATGATATAATCCATTTTTAATCGATAGATATGGATTTATCTTCAATAAGCTGACCACCTTTCAGCTTTAATATTCTCCCCGTATGTTCTGCCAATTGAATATTGTGGGTAACCAAGACGAGGGTGGTCCCTTTTTCTTTATTGATTTCAAATAGTAAGTCGGTAACTTTTTTAGCGGTTTCCTCATCCAGATTCCCTGTTGGTTCATCGGCAAATAATATTTTCGGATCGGTGATGAAAGCCCTGGCGATGGCTACTCTTTGCTGCTCTCCGCCCGAAAGCTGAGACGGATAATGATGCATTCTATCTGTGAGTCCAACACGATCGAGCAGATGTTCTGCCGTTGTAGAAATATTGTTGCCTCCCCTCAACTCCAGGGGAATCATCACATTTTCTAATGCCGTAAGTGTAGGAAGTAATTGAAAATTCTGGAATACAAATCCAACATTTCGATTCCGCACATAGGCCCTGTCATCTTCACTTAACCGGTTTAATTCAATATCTACAAGCATCACTTTGCCTGATGTGGGTTGATCGAGCCCGGCACATAGGCCGAGTAATGTTGTTTTTCCACTACCTGAAGGACCAACAATGGAAAGTCCTGTATGCTCCTCAACTTCGAAAGATATGTCATGTAAAACCGTGAGATCCTTTTGACCGGTATTGAAAACTTTGGAAAGCCTTTCTACTTTTAGAATTGAACTCATGAAAGTCTGTTTTTTTATAAAATAAATGAATATTTTGAGAATAGGTTTAAAAAATTTGATGAATGGATTGTAAAAGAATCAGTTGAATCGTTAGACGAATTGCTTATTTTCCAATTTAATCAAAGGTACACAATGAAAAAAATACTTGTAACGTTCCTGATTTTTATTTTACCGGGATTTTTCACCAGCATGATATTCCCGCAACAGAAGAAGAATATTTTGTTTTTTGGAGATAGCCTGACTGCCGGATATGGTCTTTCGCAGGAGCAGGCGTTTCCTAATCTGATTCAAATAAAAATTAATGAGATCAAGGCAGCGTATAGTATAGTCAATGCGGGTTTGAGCGGGGAAACCTCTGCAGGAGGGCTCAATCGGATTGACTGGGTGCTAAGCCGGCCGGTAGATATTTTTGTGTTGGAACTAGGGGCCAACGATGGATTGCGGGGCCTTCCACTCGAATCGACAAGGAAAAACCTCCAGGGAATTATCGATAAAGTAAAACAGAAATATCCCAATGTAAAAATCGTAATCGCAGGCATGATGGTCCCCCCAAATATGGGAGAAACTTATAGCGGTGAATTTCTTAAAATATATCCAGAACTGGCTGAAAATAATAAAGCCAGCCTTATTCCATTCCTTTTAGCAGGAGTTGCAGGAAATCCGGATTTGAACCAGGCGGATGGAATTCATCCTAACATTGAGGGGCATCAGATCGTGACAGAGAATGTTTGGAGCATTCTTAAACCGTTGCTTTAGACTATTTTGAACATATCGCTGAAGTAACTTCCACGCAACATGATATGTTTTAAATTAAACTATTTCAGGCCATGGATTTTTAATGATTATAAGGTCTTTATTTTTTAAGATCTCATAAATCATATATCCATAAACCGGCAGATATTCTACCAATAACACCCACAAATGCTCTTTAAATCCATCTGCTCCATAACCGGAATACGAAAGGAAAATGGTGAATGACCAAATTATCGGAAACCTATAATTAGAAAAAAGACTAAAAACGACCAAAGGGGTTACATACCATGGATGTATGATAGAGGCGAATGCAAAATAGACAAATAAAGGCCAGAGAAATATTCCCGGTAGATTTTGCTTTTTGGTGTTTTCGAAAAAAGTGGAGAATAGAATTATGATGATTGTGCTCAAAGCCAGCCATTTACCCGCCATCTGAATTATATCCCAACCTTTGATCCAGAAACCAATCTCCCTGACGATATAAAAAATACTTGCATTGAATTCAAATGTCTGAAAGTAAAGCCCAATACTAGATGATAGGCCTGTAACAAGGGCTGAACCTATAAAAGGTAAAAATGTCACTACAACAATCGCAATCGTTAATCCATAAAAAATTATTGCATTTTTTATTCTCAATCTTTTCAGGAAAAATGGCAGCATCAGAATCGGCGTCAATTTAGATGCGATGGCAAATGCAAAAGCAAAAGATCCTGAAACTAACCTTTTATTCTGAATGAAATAAACTGCTAAAAGGACGAAGAAAATCAGGAAGGCCTCAAAGTGAATGCTCCCTACTAATTCAATAATTACCAGCGGGTTTAAAATGTAAAATAATACGAATTCTCTCCTTATTTTGTGAATTTTTAACAGTTTTATAATTAGAAAAATCGAACCCATCTCAGCCAAAAACATAAAGATTTTCATTATTAAAACAGCAATACGAAGATTCCCACCACTCAGGGAGGCTGAGATCCAAAACACAAATTGACAAATGGGCGGATAAACTGTATAATAATCAGGTGAGTTGAGTGCTTCAAATAAAGCTTTATTAATCGCCGGAATCGTGATGGACGGATTTTCCATGATTTCCCTTGGCAAAAACAGGAAAGGGTTTATTTGATTGTCAATCAACACGCCATCCCAGAAAAACCTGTTAAAGTCGTCTGACAGGTTGGGGATTGAAAACATAAATATCAGCCGGAAAATTATGCCAAATCCCAAAAGATACTTAAAACTCAGCACCGACCTGGTCAGGGTCAGGTATAAAATGAAAATGATCGAATAGCTGATGAGCAGGTCTGCAGTTTCTGTTCTTTGAAGAAAATATGCAATATGGATATACAGGCTTATAGTTATAAATGCCAGGATAAAAGACAATTTTTGACCAGGTCTTCTGGTAACAATGTCGGAAGTTAAACCCCGGATGCTCATAAATATTTAAAGATTGTCCATAGAATTTTATATCCTGCAAGTAAGGTGCCCTTTACCGTCCCCGAAACTTTGGATGTACCTATTCTTTTTCGGTAATTTACCGGGACCTCCATACATTTCAATCCATGTTTGGCAGCTTTCACCTGCATTTCAACCGTCCATCCATAGGTTTTGTCCTTCATACCAATTTGCATCAATTCCTTGAACCGGATCGACCGAAATGGTCCAAGGTCTGTAAATTGAACATTGTAAAACAATTTGAGCAGATAAGTGGCGAGCCAATTGCCAAAAACCTGCTGAGGCGTCATAGACCCTTTTTCTTTTTGACCTAATGCCCTGGATCCAATTACCATATCTGCCTGCCTTGTTTTTATAGGCTCTACTAATTTAAGCATTTCTGAAGGGTAATCTGAAAAATCCGCATCAATAAATACTATAATATCCGAGTTATCTATGGGTTTATTTATCAAATATTCAATCCCCTTGAGACATGCAGAACCATAACCCATGTTTGGTTCATCCAGAACGGTAGCGCCACAGGACAGGGCTTGCTAACGGTATTATCTGTTGACCCGTTATTAACTACAATTACTTCAGAAACAAGATCCTTGGGTATTTCCGACAGTACATTGCAAACTGCATTTTGTTCATTAAAAGCCGGAATAATCACAAAAATGGAGGGGGCATCAACTTTATTCATTTACAAATAATCTCTTTTAGTATAAAATGAATTGTCAGTAAAAGAACAATTTATAATATTGAACTGCAACTTGTTTAATGATAAGAGGAATCTAATAATTCATATTTACCAATCGTTTAATTATTCAGGGAAGTAACTTCCATTAGTGGTCATGTAAATGCCCCATTTTTATCGATGAATCACAAAACTTATTTATTAGTTATATTCGCACTATATAATAAATTTTTAACCAAAACAATTAAAATTATGGCAAGAGCAAGAGGTAAAGTAATAGATCCTAAAGGCATGCAGCAAGCACAATCTACATGGGGTTATATCCAACGATTTGATGGTCCTGACTGGCCGGATTCGGAAAATTGGCCCTGGCCGCTTTGCAGAAAAAAGGTAATCCCATTTTTAAATGATGGATCTTTTGAAATTGGTCAAATAGTGACTTTTGATATTGAGCGTGCGATAGTTAAGGTAATGATTAAAGGAAGAATAAGGAAAAAGAAAACAGACGGGGAATTAGCTATTGCGTATCGGGTTAAACCTGCTTATAAAAAGGGATAAATTAAGAATTTTAACTAAATGATGCCAACCCTTTACACTACGGATATTACTTCCGTAGTTGTCTCGTAAATACCTCATTACCAGCTATGAAATGTGATATTTATTTATTAGCTTTATTTAGAACTATTAAATAAATTTTCAACCAAAACAATTAAAATCATGGCAAGAGGAAAAGTAATTGACCCGGATGGTATGCAGCAAGCACAACCCTCCTGGGGTTATATCCAGCGATTTGATGGCCCTGACTGGCCAGGCACAGAAAATTGGCCGTGGCCGCTTTGCAGGAAAAAAGTGATCCCTTTTTATAATGAACGATTTTTAAAAACTGGGACTATAGTAAATTTTGATATTGAACCTGCAACACTAACCGTAATTATAAAAGGTGAAGTGTTGCCTAAAGATGGGCAGTTGGCAATTGCACTTAATGTTTTTCCTGAAGAATAATCTTTAAATTATCAATAATATCGAAAAGAAAACCCTGACAATTTTGTGAGGGTTTTCTTATTTACCAGCTAAATAACAATATGGTTACAGAAGATCCTACAAAATTATTTTTAACTTAGAGGTTGTTAGATATATACACAGAGGATACTGAAAAGAATGGTGTATCAATACCACAACCCTAACCGCCAAAAGCTATTTACGGGATATATAATTATCCTCTCCATATTATTTTGCCTTTTAATTCCAAAGAGTGATCTATTCTCCAAGGATTCACTTGTCATAGAATTAGATTCAGTTAATCAGTTCTTTGATAATATTGAATTATTGAGATGGGAAATAAAGAATCAAGAGGCGATTGATCAATTGACCAATTGCATTAAAAATGGAGTGTATATTAAGATACATGTTATGCGCGCTTATAACGAGTTGGCAGAAAATCACAGGTTGCTTAGGGATCCCGATCGTGCATTATCTATTCTGGAAGATGTTGAAAGAAGTTATCGGGTAGATCCTTCCCTGGAAAAAATTGAATTGGTGCGTATGTATTTTTATAAAGGCAAGAGCTACAGATCAAATAATTTAATCGACTCTGCCGTATATTATCACAAGAAGGCACTGGAACTCGCCAGAAAATATAACTATAATAAAAATGTATTGGCAGGGGAAATTTGGATGGATTTAGGTTTAATTCAAAAATCTCTTGGAGATTTTCAAAAATCTTTGGAATACAATAGCAATGCCCAGAGGATATTTCATAACACTTTAGACAAATGGCAAATAAAACGAGCGGCATTGTATTATGCGCTTGCAGTGAATTATAGAGCATTGGGAGATTTTGAAAGAGCTGCTAATTATGTCCGTATGGCGGAATTAATCTTTAGTCATTATGGAGATCGATTTATCAGCCGTTTAGTCAATTGTAAAATAGTTCTGGGGAATTGCTATTTTAATGATAACAATTTCAAAGAAGCCAATGCTGTTTATGAAAATGTATTTGAGCTTTTCGAAAGCAAAGTTAAACCAACCAGGAATGCCCTTAGGATAACAATCTCTAACAATGGAATTTCTTTATTAAATCTTGGAGAATATGAACTATCCAAGCAATACATTGAAAAGGCAATAGGTATAAACCCTCTTGAAACTGAATCTGATTCCAGCGATTTAGCTTATACTTATTCTAATCTATCACTAATTTTTGAAGACCTTAATCAATTCGAAAAAGCAAAAGAATTATTAGATAAATGTATCTCAATTTGTTTAGAACTCTACGGTGATCATCATTTTGAGGTCTTTGACAGCTACAGATATCTTGCAAGACATTGTGAAAAACAGGATCAACTGGATATGGCTTTGGATTACTATCAAAAAGCGCTCATCGCCGGGTTTGATAACTTTGGTGATGATAACATATATACCAATCCTGCTTCATTTAATTCAATTTCAAAAGACGCTGCTTTCAACATTCTTTTTGATAAAGCAAGAACATTCAGAAAGAAGTATGTTGTCGATCAACATGCACAGGATTTAATAGCCGCTTTTGACCTTTATGTGCAGGCCTATGAACTTATCCGGGAAGCAGCCAACTCAAATTTTATGGAAGAATCTTTGTTGAATATCCCGGAGAACTTCGGAGAAGATCTAGAATTTGGCGTTGAATGCGCATTAACTTTATATGAAAATACTAATGACTCAAAATACTTTGATCAATTGTTGCAATTTGTCGAAACGAATAAGTATTTCTTGCTCCAGAATTCAGTTATCAAATCAAACAATAAAGAAACACTGGGCATTCCGGATAGCTCTTATCAGAAGGAAAAAGACTTAATTGAGAGGATCAACGTTCTAAAACGAGACATTAAAACTACTTCATTTGAAGATGCCGAGACAGAATATGATAAAAGGATTTCACTTTTAAAAACTACAATCGAGTGGGAACAAGTACGAAAACTTTGGGATATTCCCAATAAATCAAATATTACTTTTTCTGACCTTTCATCCAATTTTTCTTTGGATAGTATTAGAAATCAACTGATTGGAGACAATGATCTCCTCCTGGAATATTTTCAATCTTCAGATACGCTTTATACTGTTGTGATAGGCAAGCATCAGGAAAGGATCCTGAAACTACCAAAAACTCCTGAGCTGGATGTTCAACTGGATAACTACCTGGCACATATGTTCAATAAGGATAATGACAATGATACAATTGATTTCGCGGATTTTGTCAGTGCATCCTATTATCTCTATGAAAAGTTAGTTTATCCCGCAATATCAAATACCATGAGTGATGCAGCCAGCACGAAAAGGTTGATCATTATCCCATCAGGAAAACTCTCTAATATGCCTTTTGAGTCATTAATCAGGGAACCTGCTGATACTGCAACAGTGAATTACTGGAGGCTTAATTATCTTTGCAGGGATTACATAATTAACTATGCCTACTCGGTGAGTATCTTAAAAAATAACTATTTGGCCGAATCAGAAGATCAGAAGCTTAATATTCTTGCTTTTAGTTATTCATCGTCAGATAAGAAAGACGTTGTGGCTCAAAGAAACGATCCATACGGAGAATTACCCTTTTCAGCCGAAGAATTAATTAGTATAAGTAAGTGGATTAAAGGGAATTTATATGATGGGGAAAATGCTACAGAATATCTCTTTAAATCCAGCGCCCAGGATCACGATATTATTCACCTGGCCTTACACGGATATGGCGATACTAATGACATTCTAAATTCCCATCTTGTATTTAAAGGACCTGGCAATGAAACTGAGGATGGCAAACTTTATGCGCATGAATTATACGGTATCGATCTGAGCAGAACGAAATTAGTTGTGTTAAGCGCGTGTGAAACGGGTGTCGGAAAGTCGATGAAAGGAGAAGGCGTTTACAGCCTGGCAAGGGGTTTTGCCTATGCCGGTTGCCCTTCAATTGTGATGAGCTTATGGAAAGTGAATGATAAAACTACCGCTGATCTCATGGATTATTTTTATGAAAATCTCGCCGGGGGAATGCCAAAAGATGAAGCATTACAAAAAGCAAAATTGACCTTTATAAAAAACACAGATGATACAGGGGCTCATCCTGCCAATTGGGCAGCATTTATTCCCCTTGGAAATAATCAGCCAATTCAATTTGAAAACCCGAAATTCAGGTGGTTTTATTGGATCCTTGCGGCCTTGCTAGTTTCAGTAGTCAAATTCCTTTATCTAAACAGAAAGTTAGTCTGAAAATGTGGGTGATTATCACAATTCACCATTGATCGTCGTTTTTAGATGTTTACTGGTATGAAAAACCATTAAATTCACTAACTTTTACCTTTATTTTACAGCGCTTAATAATTCATGGAGGAGACAACCCACTACTACCGTTCAATATGGTTGGGACTTATTTTTTTATACTCAGCATATTTATTTTCACCATTTTCTGCGAAAGCGCAATCCTCACAACCAAATTCAAAGTTAAATCAATTGTTGGATAGCGCCGAGGTATTAAAGCTTAAAGGTGATTATAGCAATGCCATTGCTCTTTTTAATAAGATTAAATCCGAAACAGAAAATAAGAAGGACTGGGATACCTACACATGGTGTTTAACTGAGCTTGGAGATATCTCCAGGTACCAGGGAAGAATGGATATCTCAGAAAAATATCTTAACAAATCAGTTAAAATAGCTACAGAATTCCTAAATGAAAATAGTATAGTATTTGTGAGAATTTACTTGTACGAGGGATTGTTGCTAAATGAAACTCTCGATACATCCAAAGATAATGTAGCGGATAGTATATTGAATTATTATGGTATGTCAGAAGAGATATTAAGACAATTTCCAAATGAATTGAAAATGAAATCTATGGTATTTTTTAGAATGGCCCAGCTATATAATTCTTTGGATATGGTCAACGATGCACAATATTATTTTAATAAATCAATTGAAATAATCGATCAAAAGCAATATGAACTCGATTACCAACGTGCGGTAATCTTTAATGCTTTTGGAAAATTTTATAGAGACATAGGAGATTATGAGCGGGCAATACTATTCATGAACATTGCCTATTATATATACCTTCATTCAAATAACAATGACTTAAAGAGTGCATTTAAATGTGAGAGCTCGCTGGCAAATTATTATTTCTATTCGGGACAATATGAAATGGCTTTAAAATATTATAATCAGGTAATTGACGAAGCTACAAAAACAAATTCACTATCAAACAGCAATATATTAAGTGCATATACCAACAGGATTCAACCATTGATTTATTTAGGAGATTACGATGAAGCGATTCAAACTGCTTTCAGCTCAATTAAATTAAACAAACAGAAATCGAACTACGAAATCAGAACCCTTTTTTTTACTTATAATTCCTTGGCTGAGATTTACGAGCAAATAGGCGACTATAAAAATGCGGAGATTTACTTTAAAAAATCTTTAAAGACAAGGATCGAATTCACGGGTTTACAAATTGAAGATGCCTATGATGGATATCTATATCTGGGAGCGTATTATGGGAGAACAGGTGAATTGAAGAAGGCGTTGGATTTTTATCAGCGAAGTCTCGAGATATTATTTAATGATTTTTCATCAAATAGTTTTTACGACAATCCGGACTACCGCAATTACCAGAATAAAAGCTGGCTTCTCTATGTGATTTTTTATAAATCCAGCGCATTATTTGAGCTTTATAAAGAAAGTAATAATATAAAGGATTTGCAGTCAGCCTACGATCTTTACATAACAGGCTATGGGATATTAGATGAATTGTTGAATTCAGGTCACACTGACAATGCCTTAATTGATGTTTTTCAAAGATTTAAAATGGAATTTAATTTAAGTGTAGAATGTGCCCTGGAACTATTTCAACTGACAGGAGAATCTGCATATTTCAATAAAGCATTTCAGTTTATCGAAAACAATAAGTATTTCTTGTTGTACCAAGCCTTGGCCAACTCAGACAATAAGTTTATTAAAGGAGTTCCCGATAAACTGATCCATGAGCAAAGGGTAACTAACAAGAACATAATAGAATTAAATCGAATTTTAAATAGTCCAATCTCCACTGATTCCTCCTTTATTATCAGAAATGCACTTATCGACAAATTAAATATGAAAGCTGAAATTGAAAAAGAAATAGAACAAACCGGAGAGCAGAATAAAGCAGCTATTATTGATCATCAGCAGTTGAGTGTTAACGATGTGCAAAATTCAATATTAAATGAAGATGATATTATTATTGAGTTTCACTGGTCAAATGCTTCTTTGTTTGCGTTGATTATTGGCAAGGACATATTAGAAGTACATGAAACCAAATTGAATAAAGAATTATTAGAAAGTATTGAGGACTATATCCAAAGCATTTCAGGAGAATCTGACAGTGAACTCTTTTCCAAATATGCATACAAAAGATTTATAAATTCTTCAATTTACCTTTATGATAATATATTGAAACCGGTATTGAACAAGGTTGAAAAACAAATAATTTCTTTAGAAAAAATTGATAGAATAATCATTGTACCTGATGGTGAATTGTCTTATATGCCTTTTGAATCGTTAATTACCCAGGCAGCCGACACTTCAACATTAAGCTACTGGGGATTGCACTATTTTTGTAAAGAGTTCACTATTGGCTATACCTATTCTTTGAATATTCTAAAAAGTAATTTGACCAAATCAAATCAAAAAATCAAACCTAAACTATTAGGTTTCAGTTATTCAGCTCCCTTAAAATCAAAAGAGGGCATCGCACTTTTAAGATCTAACAATGAACTTCCTTATTCCTCTGAAGAACTTGATGGGATCGAAAACTGGATAAAAAGGCCAGATTTTTTCAGAGATGGAGATGCCACTGAAGAAGTTTTTAAATCACAGGCATCTAATTATTCACTCCTTCACTTAGCCATTCATGGCCAGGCTGATACGACAGATATGTTCAATTCAAGGTTGATATTTAAAAGAGATGAAAATTCCATCGAAGACGGTGAATTACATGCATATGAATTGTATGACATGGATTTGAGCAATACGGAACTGACAGTATTGAGCGCTTGCGAAACCGGGTTGGGAAAGCAATCTGAAGGAGAAGGCATTTTTAGCATTGCAAGAGGATTCGCCTATGCCGGATGCCCTTCAATCGTGATGAGTTTGTGGAAAGTAAATGATAAAACCACCGCCGGTTTGATGGAATATTTTTACCAGTATCTCGCTGATGGAATGAATAAAGATAAAGCGCTTCAAAAAGCAAAACTGACCTTTATTGAAAATGCCGATGATCTTGGAGCTCATCCATCTAACTGGGCTGCGTTTATTGCGATGGGAAATAATCAACCTATTCAACTCCCGGCATCCAATTTCCAATGGGTTTATATATTACTCATCGTGGGTTTTATTGCCATTATGGTATTTATTTTTCGCAAAAAGTCCATTGTTAAATTATTTCGAAATTGAACTTTGGGCACCAAATTAAAAATATGGAAGCAGGGGCAGTTTTACCAGAAGTTGGGTAAAAAGATTATAGATCTCCCATACCAAGTGAACCAGGGGCCATCTGATCATCAAATAAAAATTGGCGGATTCACTGTGCAGCCTGACAAGGATGGCAATTTTCTGGATAGAAATTATTCTGAAGATGAGTTGGATGCCATACATACATACGGAGTTACCAGATTGGTAATTGATCTGTATGAAAATTTATTTGAGAAACCCCTTAAGTGGATCTGGCAACAAAATGGCAGTGATGAGCCTCTCACTATCAGAATCAGAAATAATGACATCAATGCCAGGTATTTGAAAGATCAGAAATGTATTGAATTGGATTATTATGGCCCCTACAAAAACTGGACATATAATTGCCGGACAGTTGATCTCGTAGCTCATGAGACAGGTCACGCGATTTTGGACAGTATTTTGCCTTTCCTGAACGAGGGAAATGCTGAAACTAAAGGGCTTAGTGAAGCATTCTGCGATTTAACCGCCATGTTCATTGTTTTGTCGCAATATGATTTATGCGAATATGTAATAGAAGAAACCAGGGGAGATTTAAAACTAAATAGTATTCTAACACTGTTTGCGGCTGGTCATGGGTTTAGTAAAGGTCCCAATAAAGAAAGTAGAAGTGCTTTAAATGATATAAAATATAATAGAAATGAATGGTCTCCATATCATTACTCACAAGTAATTGTTGGTTTACTTTATGATTTATTCTGTGAAAAGTTTAATAAAAATGAAAGGAGAGTAAATGATGATGCTGAAAACCTTTATCAAATTGGGCAAGTTTGGATTGCGGGCATCACTAACACCTTTATGGAATGTGGAGCGGATTCGAATCTAAACGATTTTGGGAGGAAACTACTGAGATGCTTTAGCAATGAAATGGGTTTTATAGAAAAACACCTCAAAAAGAGAAAGATATTTTGAGGCGTTTAAAGTTTAAATCGGATTAACAATCATCCTTTGTCCCTGCTCTTTTTGGCTGTATTTGCACAATATTTTTAATCTTATCGATGTATTCTCTTCTGAATTTAGGTTTTAATTTATTTAAATTATCTTCACTTATTGCAATCCATTCATCACGCCACCTTTTAGTAAATCCACGGCTCCATCCTTTCGGACTAAAAAATTCATCTGGAATTTCTGCAACTGCAATGTGTGCATGTTGACCGGTCTTTTGATTTGTGACTACATAATCATCACAATTAATGTCAAAGATTACAAGATCTTCTTTTTCTAATCCTCTATCATTTATAAATGGAATTCGTTTTAAATCACCATTACCATCAAGGGCATCGGCTCTTAAAAGATAGCCAATCTTCGCATTAGGGTTCGCACCGGATTGTTTTCCTTCCGGTTCAATAACTTTAGCTGGCATAATGTTAAATTTTTAAGGTTTAAAATAGATTGTGGGGTATCAATTAATCTCTTTAAGGATTTCCTGTGCTTTAGCGCTGTAGGAGGAAGATTGAATTTCTGATATCCCATTTAATAAAGGTATTAATTTTTCTGTATTATTCTCATGTAGATAACACATACTAAGATACCATTTTGCCTGTATGATCATGCCATCATCGTCATCAAGCATGCTTTGGAAAATTCTTTTGGCATCATCATACCTGTTCAGCATCATGAGCGTGTTCCCTTTATATAATCTGAAGCTTGGATCTTTGATGGTGCCTTTGAAATCTGCAATAATTATTTTATTAAAATTAATGAGCGCATTGTCATAATCTCCCACATCATAATAGGCAAGTGCTTTTTTCCAATAATTTTTTTCTGCTATTTCAGGTCCACGTTTGTTTCCGAAATTTTCAAAAGGTGTGTAGTATGATGCATACAATTTTTGAGAAGATGGTGGTTGGCTGATGTTGAAAAGTGAGATGGAAGTCACCATGATCAGGGTTAGAGAGGCTGCGATGGCCCAGGAGTATTTCTTAATTTGATTAAAATCAAAGAATATTATTTTTGAGTTATCCTTTTCCTCTTCATCTTTCATGAGCTTCATACTGGTTTCAAATCGATCCAGCTTCTCTTCAACGGTGGTGTGTGCTGCTGATTTCTTTATTCCTTTAATCAACAATTCCATATCATTCAGCTCCCTCACAAATTCCTCATCACTTTCTAATTTCTTATTAAAAATCAGACATTCCTCAACATCCAGGTTTTTGTCCAGATACTTTTCTATCAGATCAATATGTGAATTTTTAGCATTCATAATAATTGCTTAGACTTAACTTTTGTTCATCCTCAACTATTTTCTTTAACCTGTTAAGGCATTTATATTTTAAATTTTTTGCCGTTGCACTGTTTTTATAATGAAGCAATTCTGCAATTTCTTCCATGGACTTTCCATGATAATAATAAAGCTCCAGGATTGTACGACCAGGTTCTCCCAGCTTTTCAAGACCACTTTCTATACAATCTAATTGTTGCTCCCGCAAAAGCGCATCAGTTTTTTGTACTTCAGGAAGGTCTATCAATGTCCCTTCATTACACTTCTGATCAAACTTTTTTTGTGCTTTCAGTATTTCAAGATACTTGTTGCGCCCTATTGCAAAAAGATAGGTTTTAATACTACAATTAAGCACTTTTAGTTTTGCACTTATCACATTTTCATAAAATGTGACTACAGCATAATGATATACCTCCCGGGCATCATCGGTGGAACAGTGGTAAAGCTTTAAAATCCATGACATAAATCCAGCTTGATAACTATTATAAATTAAATCAAGTTGGCTTTTGTCTCCTTTTCTTATTTTATCCAGTTCCACCTTCTTTGGCTATTTGTCACTTCTTTATGGCAAAGTTTATAAAAGGTCACCCAATTTTTTTTTGAGATTTTATTTTATCCGGATTAAGAGCGTAATTAATATGATATAATGATAGGTTGGTTAAATGAGGACTTGCAAAAAAATAACTAAACGAGAATTGCATCAAAAACCACAGACCTGCTTCAGTTATGGTTTGATTGCCCTAACCATTTGCATTTTCCCTGGAGGTCCGGGAAGAGTTTCCACTTCAAATCCAATACTTTTCAGATCTCTTTTGAGCTGCCCCTTAGCACAATAAGTCACAAAAATTCCTTTGTGATTTAGCAACAGAAAAAATTTTTCAAGAATTTCGGAGTTCCACATTTCTGGTTGTTTAGACGGCGCAAATGCATCAAAATAGCAAACATCAAACATTCCCGACCCTTCGTAGTCCTGAATTTTTGCTTTAACTTTTCTGAGTTGAAAATATGTGGAAATTCCAATCCATTCATTCCATGAAGAATTGTGGATATTTTGAAACAAATCATCAGAAAATAACCAGTCGGTAATGATAGGATAATTTAATTTCTGTATTTCATCCTTTTCTAACGGAAAGGGTTCAATGCTCTCATATTGTAAAAATAGTTGATGTTTTTCTGCATAGATCGCACTTAAAAGCGTATTTAATCCGGTTCCAAAGCCAACTTCAAATATTCTGAGTTTCTCAACATTTTCCTTTTCAGCAAAATAATTTAGTCCCCGTTCAATAAAAACATAATTTGATTCCTGGATGGCCCCGTGAATTGAATGATAGGTTTCGTCCAGGTCAGGAAGGTATAGTGTATGCGAGCCATCTTCAGTGATTAAAAATTGCTTTTTCTTCATTCTTTTTTGATGAGTACTGCTGCATATGCAGATATTCCCTGCTCTCTACCGACAAATCCCAATCGCTCCGTAGTTGTCGCTTTGATGGATATATCTTCTTCTGAAATCTCCATCACTTCGGCAAGGCATACTTTCATCGCTGGTATATGCGCGTTAATTTTTGGTTTTTGAAGACAGATGGTGGAATCTATATTCTCTATACTCCAACCTTTTTGCTTTACAATATTCAGCGTTTCCGCGAGGAGAATTTTACTATCTATCCCTTTAAATTTCGGATCTTTATCAGAAAAATGATGGCCGATATCCCGTAGATTAGCCGCACCGAGCAGGGCATCGCAAATTACATGGATCAGTACGTCTGCATCAGAATGCCCAACAGCTCCTTTTTCATAATCAATCTTGATGCCTCCCAACCAAAATTCTTCGCCTGTTTTCAGTTGATGTACATCATATCCAAATCCAACTCTGATTTTCATAATACTGGTCTCTTTATACTGTGGTAATTTAAAAAAATATTATTTGAATCGGTATTTATATGGGATCTCGAATTTACCTTTGAGTTGTACCGTAAGTTGAATTTAAAAGCGGTAATTAAAGGAGTTGGAATTAGATTGTTTTCTTTTTTGGCATGGTTCTGAAAACATGATCCCAAAGCGGTGAAGATACTCCGAAAGCTACTTCCGGGTCTTTGTAGTGATGAATTGCGTGGTTTGACCATAATACTTTAAAGGCATTTTTGGCCGGTTGAAATGCATGGACAATGTAGTGAACGCATAGATAACCCGCATACCCAAATAAAAATCCAGCAGTAAATGCATAACTATAAACTCCCAAGATCATTTTAAATAAAAATAGAAATAAAAATGCAATTATAATGATCATTACAGGGGGCATTGCCAACCTTGATTTATCCTTGGGATATTCATGATGTAAACCATGCATATTGTATTGAATCCATCCTTTTATATTGTTCGTCGGAAGCATATGATAAAAATATCTATGCATTAAATATTCAAATAATGTCCAAGATAGAATGCCGGAAATAATGAGAATTAAATACTGGTTGATTCCCAATAAAGTATATTGAGTTCCATAATAAATGAAACCTATTCCAAAAAGCACAAGCATTGAAATGGGAATTGAGAAATGTGTAACTGTCAATTTATCCAATAATGGATTATTGAACATTTTTGCTGTCCCACTATTTTTTGGTTTTATATCGTGAATGGCTTTATACCTCATTGAAGTGTGGTTATTGGTAAAATAAGAAAAACAAAAATAAAAGGTTTATTCAATTTCACCTAATTATATACCTATCCATATAAAATGCACCCACCCAAATAAAGGATTTGCCTCAAAAATTCATGAATATCTTTGGCTTTAAAGATAAGACATTGACAATCTGCTCATTAATTCCTATTACAAGTAAAATTAATTTTCTATATATAATTAAGCATACCAAAGTCAATGTCATGATTTCTAACTCATTATAAATAACATTAATTATTTCCTGCATAATGCAGGTTAAACAGCCAAAATGGTAGCATTATTCTCAAGCACTTCACCGTAGTAATTTTCATACAATGGCAATATTTTGCTTAATTCAAATTCTTTGGCCCTCGACAATGCATTTTTTTTGAAGGTTGGTAAATTCTTATCATCCAGAATTTCCAGAGCGTATTTTGTCATGGATTCAACATCTCCCACATCACTTAAATATCCTGAAAAACCATGAATATTAAGTTCGGGCAATCCCCCGGCATTAGTCGATATCACAGGCACTTCGCAAGCCATGGCTTCAAGTGCTGCGAGCCCAAAACTTTCCTTTTCAGAAGGCATGATAAAAAGATCTGCTACTGAAAGTACTTCTTCAACAGCTTCAAGTTTTCCCAGGAATCGAATATCATCGCAATCGCTACATTCACGGCAAAGATTTTCTATTTTCGGTCGCTCAGGCCCATCGCCAACCAAAAGTAACTTAACGGGCATATTTTCACGCAAATTCTTAAAAATATTCACAACATCTTCAATTCTCTTTACGGGCCTGAAATTAGAAGTATGAACAATCAGTTTTTCTCCATTCGGACAAATAGCTGTTTTGAAATGTTCTTTTTTGAGCTTCCTGAATCTTTCCAAATCAATAAAATTAGGAATGACTTTAATCTCCTTGCCTATATCAAAATGAGCATATGTGTCTTTTTTCAAATCCTCTGAAACTGCAGTAATCCCATCTGATTGATTGATACTAAAAGCGACAACGGACTCAAAAGACGGATCCCTCCCTACCAGCGTGATGTCCGTTCCATGCAGTGTAGTGATTACCGGAATGCTGATATTTTGCTGTTTTAATATCTGCTTGGCGATAAATGCAGCCGAGGCATGAGGAATTGCATAGTGAACATGGAGAATATCCAATTTCTCATATTTAACCACATCCACCATTTTACTTGCCAGGGCCGTTTCATACGGCGCATGCTGAAACAGTGGATACGACATCATATCAACCTCATGATAAAATAAATTTTCATTGAAGAAATCGAGCCTGGTCGGCTGAGAATATGTAATAAAGTGTACTTTGTGTCCTTCTTTGGCCAATGCTATACCCAATTCAGTAGCTACAACTCCACTACCTCCAAAGGTAGGGTAGCAAACTATCCCTATTTTCATAAAATCTTATTAATTATATTGTTTCTCAAAATTCCACATGGATTCGTAAACCACATCATGGATTCTTTTACGAATGTTGAGGCTTACTAGTTTACTATTACCCATGTCAGGATATATCCTGTTTGATAAGAACACAAAAACGAGGTTAAATGTTGGGTCAGCCCATGCAATTGTTCCTGTGAAGCCACGGTGACCAAAAGAATTGAAGCCCGCATAACGCGATGGCGGACTATAACCATCATCTTTATCAGGCTTATCCCAGCCTAACCCTCTTCTGTTATCTTCGAACTGTTGAGTAGTGAATTTATCTACGGTCTCCCGATGTAAAAATCGTCTTCCTCCGTAGGTACCGTCCTGCAATTGCATTTGCATAATTTTGGCTATATCGTGGGCATTGCTAAAAAGACCCGCATGCCCGGAAACTCCTCCTTTCATCGCAGCAATCTGATCGTGAACTGTACCCCATACCAATACATGTCTGAATTCCTTATCCCGTTCAGTTGGTGTTATTCTTTTTAGGGGAAATTTACAAAGCGGATTATAGGTCATTGTACTCATCCCCATAGGTTTATAGAAAACCGAATCCACATAAACATCCAGTGGTACTTTCGTTACATTCTCAACCAAAATCTGTAAAAGATAGAATCCCAGGTCACTATATTTATAATCATATGGTTTATACCTGTGTCTTTTTCTTCTGAGTTTTGTTTCTACGGTCCACTGCCATAAAGAGTCCTTCAATTCCTTTGCGGCAAACATCCCATATGCTACAGTTTTAGTATAATTATCATCGGGAATATCTTTATAATAATGCAAAATCTCATCTTTGTCTCCAATGGTATTCAACCAGAATGGATAAAAAGCCCTCAATCCCGACTGATGTGCCAACACATCCTTTATCACCAGGGATGCCTTATTTGAGCCATCTAGCTCAGGTAAATATGCTCCCAATGTTGAATCAAGATTTATTTTACCCTGCTCACTCAATTTCATTACAGCCTGGGTAGTTGCTGCTACTTTTGTAATGGATGCGAGGTCATAAATCGTCCTGGTATCAACGGGCATTATGCTGTCATAGGTATAATAACCATATCCTTTTTCCATGATCACCGAACCATTCCTGGCAACCAATACCTGGCAACCAGGAGTAGCATAGGCTGAAATAGCTTCCTTCACAATTTTATCGATCTTTTTTAACACCCTTGAATCCATCCGTTGCATTTCCGGAGTACTGAATCCCAATCTGCCACTATGAGGATTTTGAACACCAAATACTGTCTGAGCAGCAATCTGTTCTGTAAATCGGTTGTCTTCATGAACGAAAATCTGGTTACCAAACTCTTCAAAATCATTGGCGTTCAGCTTTTTTCCCAGAAATACCAAAATAACATTTGTCTGCTCATTCAGGTATTCTAAAAAATTATGAGTGCTTTGATCTAATTCCATAAGTCCTGCCGTGTGCAACCCTATTATAACATGGTCAAAGTTCACCAGTTGTTCAGAAAGAATTTTCAAATCGTATGGATCAAATGATACATCGGGAAGCATATAGTGAACGAACGGTGCATATTTTTCAAGCGTCTCCTGAAAAACTTTTAACTCACTAAATCCAAGGCAAAGAGATGCGAAATTGGTGTCATCTAATTCTTTATAAGGTATCTTACTATCTTCATTTCCAAGGGATTTGGTTGCTTTTGTATAAACCTGGAAATTCAAATTAATTAAATAAGGGTCTTCAAGTTTCAATTGTAAATTATCTTCGTAAACTATTTTTCCCAGTGAAAGGCCTGATTGATATTTCAATCTAAGAAGGCGCTTTACCTTTCCCTTAATTTCATTTTGTCTGAAATACCTTCCGTTCAATCCATCCATCAAAGCAGTAAATGTAATATCTGCGTTGGTTGAAATAATTAATTTATCACAGCCCATTTTTAATAATGATCGAACGGTGCCGTCATTTATCGAATTCAAGTTTCCATTTCCAATAGCATCCAAATCTGCCGCTAATATTCCGCCAAATTGCATGTTTTTCCACAACATCGGATTGATGACTTTTTTATTAAAGTGAACTGCTTCATTTTCGGGAAAATCCGGAATAGATTTAATAGTAACTATCGAACTACTGCAATTAATCCCGTCCCATGCCGATTGTATTCCACTCAATTTCTCTTTCCATTCGGAAGTATTCCAACTGTCCAGAGTTTTTAGAGAAAAATCAAAATCCTTTGAAAAATTAAAATAGAGATCTGTATTGGATACAAATTGGTGTTGATTATATATTTTGGGAACATCGTGAAAAAAAGATCCGGGAGCTGTTTCTACCATACTTTGACAGTCAATTGAAGCTTCTGAATAATTTAACATTAAGGGGCTGTAGGAAACTCCATTGATCCCGAATTCTTTGTTCAATTCAGAAATCCTGGAGATAGTGGAATATAAAAGTGACTTATCTTCCGCAGCCAGATAGGTCTCGGGCAATGGCATTTGAATAGCTGAGCTAAAAGGCATTCCAAAAGATTTATAACTTTCCGCAGTAACAAACGGCGGAACTTTCATAGTTGCCCTGAGCACATTGATCAGCTTCACGCTTGCATTGACATCGCCACCGGTTATCGTTACTGATCCAATATGATACTTATTGATGATTTCATACAGTTGCTGAATATTATCTGATTCAGGTATGATTCTTAAATCAATAAGCTGGCCAACTCTTTCAGCAACCGTAAGTTTTTGATAAATGCTGTCAACCCAATCATCCGCAAGCAAGCTGTTCGATATTTCAGCCTTTGCGGTTGCAGTCAACATGCATAAAACAAAAATTACTTGCCAAAATTTTTTCATCTGCTAATGCTACTCATTTGTTATAATTACAATTTTAACTTTACTTTGCATTTGAAGAATCAATCAAATTTATGAAATTTCCTTCTCTTTCGCGGATGCCAAAATACAAAAGGTTCAATTTCGAACCAAGACATTACGATCCGATTAAAGAAGATATCCAAAACCGTACTGAAAGAATAAAAGGGGAATTAAAAATTACATCTTCTCAATCACACCGCGAACATATAAAATCCGCTTTCAACAACAGGGCAAGGCGCGATGCATCAAGTGATTTTATGCAACTATTGCTCATAATCATCATGCTGGGGGCCTTTGGTGGGTGGTTATACTTTGGTAACGTGGTATTGTATGTATTTGTTATCATTTTCCCTCTTTACGTATATTTGCGGACACGTAAGTTTTTTCAGTAATACACATAATGTCCGACATCATAAAACTACTTCCCGAGTCCATTGCAAACCAAATTGCTGCGGGAGAAGTTGTGCAACGGCCAGCCGCTGCAGTGAAGGAATTAATGGAAAACTCAATTGATGCCGGTGCGACAGAAATAACCCTAATAGTAAAAGATGCGGGTAAAGGCCTGATTCAGGTGGTTGATAATGGAAAAGGCATGTCTGATACTGATGCCCGAATGAGCTTTGAGCGTCATGCCACAAGTAAAATTCAAAAGTCTGAAGATCTGTTTGCCATAAAAACTATGGGCTTTCGCGGAGAGGCGCTGGCATCAATATCTGCGGTTGCCCAGGTGGAAATGAAAACCAGGACGGCAGATGAAGACATCGGTACTTCCATAATGATTGATGGCTCGCAGTTCAAGAACCAGAAAAATGTCTCCTGTAACCAGGGAACATCTATGCTGGTAAAAAACCTGTTTTTCAATGTTCCTGCCAGGCGTAATTTTCTAAAATCAAATCCTGTGGAGCTGAGGCACATTATGGAGGAATTTCAGAGATTGGCACTTGCCAATCCCGATAGAGCATTCAATTTTTTCCAAAATGATATTGAAGTTTATAAACTAAAACCAGGAAAACTGAGCCAACGCATTGTCAACCTTTTTGGAAAAAACTACCGGGAGCAGCTTGTACCGTGCGAAGAATTGACAGAAGAAATATCAATTAAAGGATATATCGGGAAGGCTGATTTTGTGAAGAAATCCAGGGGAGAGCAGTTTTTCTTTGTCAACAATAGATATATAAAAAGCAATTATTTAAATCATGCAGCGGTATCCGCATACGAGGGATTAATTCCGGAAGGGACTTTTCCTTTCTTTGTAATATTCATAGAGATAGATCCTAAGCGTATAGATGTCAACGTTCATCCTACAAAAACTGAAATAAAATTTGACGATGAACGCAGCATTTACAGCCTGATTAAAATTACCGTTAAAAAATCGTTGGGCAGTTTTAATATTACGCCGACTTTAGATTTTGGGGTGGATGCAAATTTCAAATTTCATACAGATAGAATATCTTCCTCATCAGGCCTTACGACTTCTGAGCGGGATTATTCGCAATTTAAAAGTACCGAAAGAGATATATCAAATTTGAAAAACTGGGAGCAGTTGTATGCCGGAGCTCTCGAAAATGAGACAATTGAAGCTGAAACTAAAAGAGAGATGGCTGCCCAGGGCAATCCTTTGTCGTTAACTTTTGAGAGCGGTATCAATAAAATGAATGAGAACGTTCAACATGAAGGGGAGCGTGATCAACAGAATTTATTTCAATTTCATCTTTCATACATAGTCACTTCTGTAAAATCAGGATTGATGTTTATCGACCAGCAATCCGCACATGAAAGGATATTCTATGAGCGGTATATGAAGATTCTTGAAAATAACAGTGGAAGTTCACAGCAATTATTATTCCCGGAAACATTGAATTTGAACCCTTCCGACTTTTCTCTCGTTAAGGAATTGGAAAAGGAAATAAAGGGTGTAGGATTTGCTTTTGAATACTTTGGAGAAAATGCAATCGTCATCAATGGCGTACCCTCTTTGATAAAAGTTGATTCCGGAAAGGAAATATTCAATGGTGTATTGGAAGATTTCAAAAAGAATTTCCTGGAATATAAAAACGATAATATCGATAACCTCGCCAGATCCATGGCGACCAATTCCGGAATAAAAAGAAGCAAAAAGCTTTCTGTTGAGGAGATGAAAAGCCTTATTGATCATTTATTTGCTTGTAAAAATCCCAATTATTCACCCAATGGCCGGTTGATTTATTATATATTGGGGCTTGAAAAAATTGAAGATATATTTAACATAAATCCATAATGTTTGGCAGAGTAACACCGATTGTAAGAAACTTACTTATCATAAATGTGGCCTTATATTTTATAAGCTCATTTATGAATTTAAATCTCACTGAATACCTAAGTCTTAGAAATATTCACAGCGAATATTTCATGCCTATCCAATTTTTTACCTATATGTTTTTGCATGGAAGCACATGGCATTTACTCAGCAATATGTTTGGCCTGTTTATTTTTGGACCGCTGCTTGAGCAATTCTGGGGGCCAAAACGTTTTCTGATTTTTTATCTTGTGACTGGAATTGGAGCTGGTGTTTTATACTCAGGGATTAACTATTTTGAGACTAACAGTTTGGCTAATACTATTGAACATTACGAATCACAACCAAGTCCTGCAGAATTTAAATACATACTGGAAAAAAAGGTAGGCATTAAAATAGGTCAACTTAATGAAGCAAATCAATTTTATTACTACGTTGACCAGCCGGAGGATGATGCCTCTATAAATTGGAGCATTCAGATACTCCATGCTGCATTAATTAGAGAAATCAATACACCAATGATAGGCGCTTCCGGGGCGATATTTGGTATTTTGCTTGCTTTTGGTATGCTTTTCCCAAATACTACGTTAATGCTTTTGTTCCCTCCAATACCGATCAAGGCAAAATATTTTGTAGCTATTTATGGAATTTTCGAGCTTTTTAGCGGGATTCAAAAAGCTCCGGGAGATAACGTTGCACACTTTGCACATCTGAGTGGAATGCTTGTTGCGTTTATTTTATTAAAGATTTGGCAAAAGGATAGAAAGAAGTTTTTCTAAGAAGTATGAATACAATAATAGACGATTTTAAAAACGCCTGGAAAAAACCCAATAATGGGCTGATGCAGCTTATCATCATCAATGTGGCAGTATTTGTAGCCCTGGGAATATTAGCGGTGTTTTCAAGTATTGCGGGAATAGATGCAATTTTTACTTTTGCCTACAAACAATTTACGATCCCCGCTCCTATTGGTGAATTCCTCACAAGACCATGGACAATCATCACCTATGCCTTTGCACATAGCTTTAGTAATTTATGGCATATCATCATGAATATGCTTGTCCTGTATTGGTTCGGAAGAGTATTTGTCGAATTCCTCGGGTCTCAGAAGCTGATTAACCTCTATATCATGGGGGCGATCGCAGGTGGCGCTACTTATTTATTGGTCTATAACCTGATTCCTTACTATGCCGATAGAATACATATGTTTGATGGCATGGTTGGCGCTTCGGCAGCAGTTTATGCCATTTCCGTAGCAACGGCAACCTATTGGCCCGATCACAAGTTTTATATGTTATTTTTTGGCCCGGTGAAAATTAAATACCTTGTCGCCATATATTTGTTTACTTCATTTCTAGGTAGTGTTGGACCAAATGCCGGTGGAAATCTAGCCCACCTTGGAGGCGCTTTAATTGGATTTATTTATGCTAAACAACTTACCAAGGGTGTTGAAATAGGAACATGGGTGTTTAAATTCATGGAGTTTATTAAAAGTTTTTTCGTGAAAAGTCCGAAAATCAAGGTCAGTCACCGGCAAAAGAGATCTTCATCGGTTAAATCATCAAGTTCTACTGTAACACGTTCAAAAAATGAAAACTACAGTCAGGCCGAAATCGACAAAATTCTGGACAAAATATCCGAAAGAGGTTATGACAGCCTGACCAAAGACGAAAAAGAAAAGTTGTTTAATGCTAGTAAAAAGTAGAAACCGGTACTGGGTTTAAGGTACTGGGCTCTGGTAACTGACCCAGAGAATTGAACCCAGAAACAAATCATTAATTTCGGTATTCTAACATTTATCGCAAAATCCTTGATTAAAACTCCCACTTGAGCAAACAAACTTCTAACAGGCAAATGGCCTATAATTCAATATCTTATGACTCACCCAATACATCATCAATTTTCCTGATTTCATCCTCATCAAACACAAGCTTATCCAGTGATTCGAGATTTTCTTCGAGTTGTTTCACAGAACTTGCGCCAATAAGTACAGAGGTCACACGATCATCTTTCAGCAACCAGCTTAACGCCATCTGGCTAAGTTTTTGTCCCCGGGTTTGAGCAATTTCCTGAAGCTGCCTGATTTTTGGTAATTGAGCTTCCACCTGCTCTTTTTCCAAATATGTCATCGCTTTGGCGGCCCTGGAATCCTTGGGGATGCCGTTGATATATTTGTCGGTAAGCATACCCTGGGCCAATGGAGAAAAAGCAATACATCCTATGCCATTATCATCGAGTATATCCAACAAGTCACTTTCCACCCAACGTTCAAACATTGAATATTTCGCCTGGTGGATAAGGCATGGTGTGCCAAGATCTTTTAGTATGCAAGCAGCTTTTTCCGCAAGGTCAGCAGGATAATTAGAAATCCCGGCATAGAGCGCTTTCCCCTGCCTGACGAGATGATCCAAAGCCGACATTGTCTCCTCTAAAGGTGTGTCAGGATCAGGGCGATGATGGTAAAAAATATCAACATAATCCAGCCCCATTCTTTTCAGGCTTTGATCACAGCTGGCGATTAAATATTTCCTGGAGCCTAAATTTCCATATGGACCGGGCCACATATCGAATCCTGCCTTGGACGAAATAATCAATTCATCTCTGTATTTTGCAAAATCTCTTTTTAGTAGCAATCCAAAACTCTCCTCAGCAGAACCATAAGGAGGGCCATAATTATTTGCAAGATCGAAATGAGTTATACCTGTATCAAATGCATACTTTAAAATATTTCTCGCATTTTCCAGGTTGTCGAGATATCCGAAATTATGCCAAAGACCCAGGGAAATGGTCGGTAGTAAAATACCACTATTCCCGCATCTGCGATATATCATTTCGTCATAACGGTCTTCTTGTGCCCTGTATTCAATAGGATTGGTTTTATCTGTAATTCTCATGATAGATTGGTTTTAATTTTATTTCATGAATTTAAGATGAATTTTTACTGATGAAAATGATTTGGTTAATTTTCTTCACAAAAAAAAGCAAGCCTTTCGACTTGCGTTTTCATTAAACAGACAACCTAACCATGAAAATGAATAAATACTTTAAATGCTTCTAAAATGGATGCGAACTTTATCTCATCTAACCTCCTCTTCTACCTTAAAATTCGCATCCTTTATTTCTTCTCTCTCCAACTTCTCAACTTTCTTCCTTTTCGTTTCTCACAGTAGTTTTAACGGCAGTTTTGGAAAAGGTTATGGAAAATATAGACAGAAGGAGTCTCACCTTGTAATATGAGACTCGATAAACTTAAAAAGGCCCTTTAAACGATTTCAAATAGGTTTTATATGAAAAAGATAAAGCCTGAAATAATGAGACTTTTACATTAATTGTGAAAAAAACAACGATGCAAGTTCTGATTAGATTATATGTGGTATCCGATAGGCTTTAATAACTTGGTTAATATCTACAGGTGGGCGTGGCAGGGGAAAATGATACCTGCTTGTCTGGTCATTGCCAATAAGTTAAGCTTTCCGTCACTGCGAGCGTAGCGAGGCAGTCTGTATAGTTTAGCCCAAATATTTCAAATTAGAGATCGCTTTGTCCTCGCGATGACGTTCGGGGCTTAACTTATTGACATTGACTTTCCGGTAGGTAGGCTTTTTGAATTGCGTGCTTATTTTTTAACTAATCTTCAAAAAGTCACCGTATAAAAGAGTCGCCTCAATTTTCACCATAACTCATTGACTTTCAATGCCAATCTCCCTTGCCCCTTTTCAAAGGGAGATTTAGACGGACACCAGTAGTTAATATCTTAAAAAAGAATAAATAAATTTGCCAGTTCCTTCAGCTTATTTCATAATTATCCCTTAGCACTAAGAAGGAAGATCAAGGGCTGACTAAAAAAATCGCATGAAAAGAGTATATCTTGAATTTTATTTCTCGTTTTTGCTGATCACAAGATTAACGAAACAGCAATTTCACTTTACCTTTAATAGCCATATGTACTTTTGAAAACCTGCTAGTACACCCAATAAATCAATGTTATGGATTTTGGTCTGACTCACTAATATTTTCATTTGAATCAATCTCTGCCTGTGGAATTTTCAAGATAAACTCAGGAGAATTTGCCGGAAAATTAAACCTGTAAGCATCAGGGTGATTCCCTGTCCGTACCATCGGAAGCTGACGACGATTAATATCTAGAAAGCTCACGCCAATTTCGCCATACATTTCCTTTCGTCTTTCCACTAAAATCTCATCGATCAATGCCTGTCCTGTATTCCCTGACTTTACGGCATTAGGATCACGGTTTGATTGTAGCATGAACAGGATGTCTCCAGCATCCGCCTCTCCCAATTTAGCTTTTGCTTCCGCTTCTATCAAGAACATCTCAGCAACCCGCATCATTACAAAATCATCAGAAAAGTCTTCATTTTGAACAAACTTCGTAGTGATGTAATAGTAGTAATCCGTTGGAGTGCCGCCATAGAATTCTGCTACAAATAAATTTCTCACATCCGTGGCTGAAAATAAATTCACAAAATCACTATTGGCAAAAATACTATTATAACCCGATACAATATGGTCCAAATGAGAGGCGAGATTTCCAAAATATATAGTTTGATCATTGCTTTGAGGGAAGCCCCAAATCCATTCCGGATTATCAATTTTATTAAACCCATCATCATACTGGTCTGCAACCAGTGAATAACCATCCCGGGCTGCGATAGCTGCATTCTTTGCATCTTCCCATTGCCCCATCTCCAACTTTACCCTGGCCAACAGTCCATATGCGACATTGATATTAATGTTGCTTTTTAAAACTCTTGCACCTGAAGGGTCCAGGTTCTGAACGGCATATTCAAGGTCCGAAACAATCTGCCCAAATACATCCTGAACAGTCCCCCGTGAGGTTCCAACGCTTTCTATAGATGCCGGTTCCGTGTAAACCGGAATACCAGGAGCATTTGGATCCGATGCATAAGAATGCTGAAACTCTCTGATTAAATCATAATATGCCCAGGCTCTTATCGCCTTCGCTTCGGCAGTTAATAATGTTTTAGAACTTTCAAGAAATTCAGAAGTCTCTACCCCCTGCACAATGATGTTCGTCTGATTAATCGTTTCATATAGGAAGTCCCAGATAAATTTCACTCTCCGATAAGAGGGATTTCTGTTTTCAAGACGATAATCCCACTGATACCAGCCACTTGGCACCATCATATCAATGCCCTTCACGATCCTGGCTATATTAAGTGCGACAATACCCCATGTGTCTGTTTTACCTCCAGATTTGCCATCCACACTCTCCCACTGGCTTCTTAGATTTCTGTATATACCATTGAAATGGGCCCTCACACCAGCCTCGGTAGAAAATACATCCTGAGGAGTTACAGAGGTAGTTGGTTTTGGTTCATCGAGAAAGTCACCGCAACTCATGGAAAAAGTTACCAATACTCCGATCAGTACTATTCTATTTATATAAGATTTTATAATTTTTTTCATTGTAAATGTCATTTAGAAACCTAGATTTAAACCGAATGATAATGTTTTGAACATGGAAGATCTATTGTCAGTAGTTCCCTGAATATTTACTTCAGGGTCCAAACCCTTATTTAAACTCCAGGTCAAGTAATTATCCGCCATCACAAAAATTCTCAGCGATCTGATTACTTCAGAATTTCCAAAAATCTCAGGACTTAGCGTATATCCGAGGCTAACATTTCTAAGCCGCACATAGGAATTATCCAGTAAGAAATTGGAAGACCGTTGGTCAACATCAGAATTACCTGTATTGAGTCTGGGTACATTTGTCTCGTCACCTGGCTGCTGCCACCGATTTAGAATATCTTTATGCAGTTGATATCCCATGTTATTATATCCGTGCATTAAACCTGCATAGTCATAATCAAGTACTTTCCCGCCATGGCTTGCCGCAATGAGAAAAGAGAAATCGAACCCGGCAAATCTCATATTACTCGAAAATCCCCATCTTATATTAGGTAGGGCACTCCCCAATTCATACCTGTCTGCCTCATCATAGTCTTTCGTTGTTATTCTGCCGGTAACATTGCCATCGGCATCTTTTTCATCCATGTACCACATTGCTGCACCATCTTCAGGATCAACTCCAGCCCAGTCCTGGATATAAAACTCATATACCGAAGATCCGACCGTCATACGTTTACTTCCATCAATAATCTCTTCCTGCGAAAGTTTGGTGACTTCATTCTTTTCAAAAGAGATATTGAATCCTGTACTCCATACAAATCTGTCTCTCTGTATGTTAATTGAGTTCAACAATATTTCCACTCCTGTATTTTTAACGTCACCATTATTTTCCTGAACAACAGGATATCCGAGCGATCTTGTCAGTGGCCTGTCAAACAACATCCCTGTTGTTGTCTTATCGTACCATTCGATTGACCCGGTCAAGCGGTCATCCAAGACTCCAAAATCGACAGCTATATTTAGTGTGTTTACCTTTTCCCATGATATGGTGTTATTTGCCAGGTAATTGAAAAATACTCCGGAATTATCCAGATCATCATATCCGGTTTCGAAAGCGCTGATATAAGGGAAATAAACTTCCTTATCATCCTTGTCAAGAATTTTATTATTCCCTACTTCACCGTAGGAAGCCCTTATTTTTAAAAGTGAAAATGCATCAATATTCGAGAAAAAATGCTCATTGCTCAAGACCCAGGAGGCGCCAACTGAAGTAAAGGTTCCCTGCCTGTTTTCTGGTGAAAATTTGCTTGATTCATCAGCGCGCATTGCAACTTCCGCATAATATCTACCAGCGTAATTATATGAAACTCTACCCAATAAACTGAACATCCTGTGCTGATTGGTATAACCACTGATATCTTCCAAAGAGGCGGCTGCATTAAACTCTTTTAATCCACTGAATGGAAATCCGGTCTTTTGGGCATTCAGGTATTCATATTTGTAATTATAAGTTTCAGTGATGAAAGATGCATTAATATAATGCTGACCAAATGTCTTGTCATATGTTAATTGATTGTACCATGTCCACGCATTGGTGATATTCTTTTGCCGCTGAATTCTACCCTTTACATTTTCACCGTCTCCATTATCAGGATTGTCATAGTCGAAGCGATCAAAGAGATACATTTCATAGGATACATTGCTTCGTAAAGAAAAATCTTTCAGGAAGGTGATGTCGATATAACCGTTTAGATTTGTATAATATCTCTGCCTCTGGAGATCATTTAAATATGTTGTCGCTACCAGGTTGGAAGGTTGCAATACGGGTCTGTTTACATTCACAGTTCTGCCCTGTTGGTTTTCGCCGAAATCATATTCAGGATTCCCCTCTTCATCTAAAATCTGGCTTCCATCTTCTCCGCGCATGAATACCGGATAAATATTCGACATAGACCTGATGTACTGAACATTATTGGCGAAGGAGGTAGATTTTTGATTGGGGAAATTCTGATCTGAATACGAAAACGATGATTTCGTGCCAATTTTCAACCACGGCTTCAACTTTGATTCCAGGTTGAGACGGGTATTAATCCGCTCGAATTTTGAAGTAATTATCTGACCTTCCTGGCTTACATATCCTCCATAAATGAAATATTGCGTTTTTTCATTTCCCCCGGAAAATGATAACGAATAGTCTTGTCTTAAAGCCTGATCCCTGGTCAATTCCTTTTCCCATTCTGTCTCCCAAAGCAGGTTGGCGCCACTCACCAAATTACCATTGGCATCAATTGGATTGGCAACTCCGTAAGGATTATACTTTAAATTTCCGATCAGGTTATCAGAAGCATACTGTCCCGGATCCGGATCTCCAATATCTTCGCCTTCAAACTTTATGGCTTCCCATGCCAATTGCATGTATTCGCCCGCATTCAGAAATTCATATTCCGGAATCGCTCTTTTGGAAGCGCCAAAGGATGCATTGAAATCGATTTTGACTTCACCGGTTTTTGACCCTGATTTTGTAGTAATCAACAATACACCATTAGCTGCTCTGGAACCATAAAGCGCTGAAGCTGAAGCATCCTTCAGCACATTGATAGATTCAATTTCTCCAGGGCTTATGGAGTTAAGATTTCCATTGAATACGACACCATCCAACACAATAAGTGGATCAGCGCTCGCATTTACTGAAGATATACCGCGAATTCTTATCGTAGGGTTTTCTCCTGGTTGCCCGGTTCCGGTAATTACATTTACTCCGGGAGTTGTACCCTGAAGCGCCCTGCCAACAGAAATAATTTGCTGTTTCCCGATCGTTTCTTTGTCAACTACGCCTACCGCACCGGTTAATGCTTGTTTGGATTGCGTACCGTAAGCCACTACAATTACTTCGTTAAGCTGTTGTAGGTCTGGCTCCATTACTATATTAATTTTAGTTTGCGAACCAACAGTAAATTCCTGAGTCATCATTCCGATATAGCTAAATACCAATATACTTTCGTCAGAAGGCACCTGGATATTGTAGTTGCCTTCAACATCGGATATTGTTCCTATTGCTGTACCTTTCACAAGCACATTTACTCCCGGTATCGGGGCACCATCTTCAGAAGAGGTTAAGTTGCCGGAAATTGTTCTGTCTTGCGCATTCGCCATAAATACCACGCAAGACAAAAGCATAATTGCCATTTGTAGTTTGTGTTTCATAAATAATAATTTTTAGTTAAAAAATAGACTTAAGCCAGGAGGAATGCTCCAGTGTGAACTCTGTAGACAGGATGAATTCATTTAACACCATTCTTGCCGTAGCTATATATCAAAGGTGGGTATGAAAAGAATTGAATGATATCCCTCAAAATGGGTGATTTTATAAAATTACGGAGGATCGCCATTTCAAACTCCCCAGCAAATCATCAATTAAGGAAAATGAAAGATATATTCTGGTATATAAGATTCAGGCTGTAAGTTTTCTCAAAAAAATGCAGTTAAATTAACGCTACAACAATAATTACCAGGTTGATAATCTCCATAAATGGTAAAATATCTATTCTCTTTCCCCCAATATGGGGAGTATAGATTTTAACCAAATATTGCATTTTGACAATTTAGTCGGTAAAAAGCAATACCATTTACGTGAATTTTGAGTCTGGAAAATTTAATTTTCTACCTTATTTTGGGCTATAAGAAATTGAAACCTTGAGTCAACTCCTATAGGTATAAAACCCCTACATCCCATGAAGGGGACTTTTCAGGGTTCGTTGATTTTCAACGACTTCTCATTTAGGGGGTAGAGGTAGAAAAGTTGAAAATCGATGTACTCTGACTTATCGAAGTGGACTCAATATTAAAAAAAGAAGGCCAGACTCTGACCTTCTTTAAATATTGAATAAACATTTGCACAACTATTTTGGCGTCAATACCAGATTCCAGGTATCATCAAATACATTTGATCCATCAATGGTGATTACACCGCTTGCAGGATCCACCGATCCTCCTCCTGAAATTACCGATCCAAATGGCCCCGAGGTGTTTGTATAGCTGATGGCATTACACACATCGCTTATTGTCCCAGGAGAATCTCCGCCAATTCCATAAATATCATACCACAATTCATATAATCCACCCGAAAAATCAGACATGGTATAAATGCCATTAGTTCCAGTTTCCGTTAGGGTGATTTCATAAGGATAATTGATTGCAGGATTTTCATCAGGGCCTGGTCCGTCATCAGTAGATTGACCATTTGCAATACAAGTGTAAGTACCGGCCAGGCTAGATGTACAGGCTACTGCAGCATTTAGTAATACATTTGACCGGGTCTTAAGCCCATTTTTAGAATTTACAATTATCTCAAAAGTAAATACATCTCCTACCTCAAGGTCATCCACGGTTACTCCATCAATATCTGCTACTGCTTCTGCTGCTGTTACATTTACATTGGCAGGTACTTCTGAATACGAACCAATCGTGGTAGTTATCCCATTAAAGGTTTTTTCTATGGTAATAGATTCTGCAATATCAGTATCTACATCTACGGTAAAATCAATAAATGCATTATCAAAATCAAAGCTGTTGAAAAAGGATGATTTTACTTCTGTGATCTCAGGAAAAACTGTTCCTGTTGCATATGGTTGCATCAAATCGTCTTCGTTGTAATCACACCCAAAAACCATAAGAATAACCATTGTGACAATTGAGATTTTTATATGTCTGTTTTTCATTTTTATTTCACATTATAAGTTTTTACCAAATTTATCATTCTGCCCACCAGACTTTATTCTGAATTGTTCTTGAAGGAACATTCGGATTTGCGGCCACTTCATCCTGTGGGTAAGGAAAACGATTTGGTGGTACTGATACAGAGTTGTTCATATCGGGAACCAATGTTCTCCTGTAATCATTATATGCCTCAATCGGTTGAAACAACCAAAATGCTATATACTTTTGAGTTATGATATGCTCCAATGACAGATTATCCTCTCCTACCGCAACGGCACTCTTCGATAAATAATCCGTTACATCATCATCTTCCACATCAGCACGCACCAATGCGGCCTCTACTCCTGCCAAATAGGCATCATACGCCTCTGTTTTATTGTCTAACCTTAAATTCGCCTCTGCCTCCAGGAATTTAATTTCATCATAGGTAATGATTGGCAAAGGGGAAGTGGCCTGCAAATAATTTCCCGAAGCTCTTGAGTATATATTGCCTCCCTGGTCAGGAATTGCACTTCCATTCGGTGCCGGAACCACGGCGCCACCTACGGTTCCAAACCATAAATCACCCCTGGGATCTCCAAGATTATTGATGATGTTATAAAATGTGATACTGATCGCATGATGGGACCGGTCGTTCTGCTCCTGAAACCACGGATGTTCACCAGTTGCATCGGTTGTAAATGAATCGAAAATCAAACTTTCAGAACCATCTTTAAATGCTTTTGAAATCGCGGTTAAAACATCGTTTGCAGACCCTATGGCATCTTTCCTGCTCAGGTGATTATAAAGCCTTGCCTTCAATGCATAAGCTGTTTTTACCCATAAATCTGCGTCTCCACCGTAATAAAAGTCTGCTGTACCTGCGGTGATTACCGATTCTTTTTGCAGGTCAGCTATCGCTTCGTCAAGCAAGTCCTGCATTCCCATATATACATCTTCCTGATCATTAAATATGGGTGTACGATTCTCACTTCCCTGCAAGGCTTCACTAAATGGCACTTCTCCCCAGAGGTCTGTAGCTATGCTGTAGTTGTAAGCCATTAATACTTTGGCAATTCCAACTGCATTCCAATGCCCCTCTTCTGCACCGCCTTCAGAGCCTCTTGAAATGATGATCTTTAAATCAGTCAGCGCTCCCGCATAAAGCGTATTCCATGAATTGTTACCTATGGTGGAATTGATGGCAGTTCGTTTATCAGCTGTTTCCAATTGCCCGTGAACACCAGTTGTATGCTCTACAAAAACCGATGAATACCAGGCCAGATCAGTCCCTGAAACTGCAAAAGCTGTTTCCACTCCAACCTGCGGCATTAATAGCTTAATTGGCACTTCAGTAGGACTATTAGGATTTGTACCTATTTCGTCAAATTTATCATCTGAGCAAGAGTGAAATATTCCAACACTCAGAATTCCAGTTATTATAAATATTTTATTGTAAATTTTCATTTTCGAAATTTTAAGAGTTGTTAAAATGTAATGTTCAATCTACCTCCAAAACTTGCTATCTGGGGATGAGCCACATACTCAATGCCTTGCCCATTTACAGCACCGGTGGTACTGGTTTCCGGATCAAAATTTGGATATTTGGTCCACAAGAACAGATTCCTGCCAATAAGAGAAATGTTTACAGCTTCCAGAAATGAATTCTGAAGTAAGCTGGCTGGCAGGCTATAACTCAAAGACAATTCCCTGAAGCGAACATAAGTTGTCTCGTGAACATGGGCTTCATCTATATCACCCAGCACATCATTCCAATACTGCTCTCCTCTTAGTATGGCAATATCATTTTCGCCGGTTACTACCAAATTACCATCGCCGTCAACGAAGCCCTTTACAGCATCGAGGACCACCGGAGTTTCCCTGTCTTCAGTAATTGAAAGTGCCCCATATAATCTCCCCAGACGGTTATTCCCAGAGTACATTTGACCACCTTGTCTCCAATCGATCAATGCTGTAAGTGATATACCCCTATAGGTAAAGGTATTTGAAAAGCCCATCTCAAAATCGGGTTGAACATCACCTACCTTTTTAGCGACCGGATCCTGTAGCGGCATTCCATGATAGGTATTCCCCGGATTATCCAAAACGACAATTCTCCCATCATCATCTCTCAGGTAGCCAACTCCAAAAATCGATGGATAAGTGCTGCCTTTTAACGCCCTGATACTTGGAGTTGTAAAGCCTCCGAGGTAAATATTTGCCACTCCTTCAGCAAGTTCTATCACCTCATTTTCAAAAGTTGTATAATTAATGCCAATATCCCATCTGAAATTACCAGTAGCAATCGGGTTTATATTCATAGCTACTTCATGACCAGATGTCTTTAATTTTCCTGCATTTCGAAGCTCTGACTCAAATCCGGAAGATGCAGGTATTGGAACTTCAAAAATCTGATCGTCAACATTATCAGAGAAATAGGTATAATCTATGCCAATCCGGTCATTAAAAAATCTCAAATCTACTCCAATTTCAAATGAAACCTTGTTCAATGGTCTCAAATCTGCCGATCTCAAAATCACGTCCTGTGAAAAAGCATTCCGCCCGGAAAACGGGAATTGAATACCATCCGTTAAAAACCCTCCAACTCCGGAGCTTCCCTGCAGATATATATTTTGTGTAGGATAATCCTCCTCATCGTATGCCTGACCAACGGTTGCCCAGCCGGCCCTGATCTTTCCAAAAGAAATTACATTGGACTCCATGAGCTCCGTAAATACGAAACTAGCTCCCAAAGACGGGTAGAAAAATGTTCTGTTTCCCCTGGCAAGATTTGAAACTTTATCATTTCTGCCGGTAGCTGTTAAGTAAACAAGATTTCGGTAAGAAAAAGTAAGACTTCCATAGTAGCCAAATACCCTTCTTCGCAATATCTCCTCCTCTGTAATCTGGCTCTGTGTATTAGATATATTATGGAATCCACCTATGTCAAAGTTGGTGCCTCTCACTTTAATCCTGCGTGCATTTATATCATAAAATTCACTCCCTAAAACAAAATTAAAGTTAAAATCTTCCGCGAAAGTTTTTTCAAATACCAGGTTTAAAGTAGAATTGATCTGGCGGTTTGTATAGTTAAAATCTGTCAATTGCCCACCGGATGGTGGTGTGGTTCTTCCTCCGGTTTCACCCGAACCCAATTCGTAAACTTCTTTTTGGTTGTTGGTGAAATAATCAACACCGATTCGATATTTAATGGTAAACCAATCCAATGGTTTATAATCAAAATGAATATTACCAATCATCCTGTCGTTGATCTCGTTGAAATTGTTATTAGCCAGTGACCACCTTGGATTGTCCATCGCAGCCCGATAGTGAATCTGACTGTAAGGATCACCCTCTACATTGTATGGAATGCCCCATAGATTATAAGTTCTCGGTGCGTAGTATGTTGTAAACAATGGATTTGAAAGATTGCTGCCACTCGCAATTTTATCTACATCTACCTGGCTGTACATCATTGTTCCGCCAACAACAAGATCCTTTGTAGCATTGAAGTCACCCCTTATTTTCCCTGTAAACCTTGTCATACCTGTAGTAGGAATAAAACCTTTTTGATCGGTATATCCGGCGCTTACGTAATAATTACCCATTTCTCCGCTCCCTGATACGCTGATGTCTGCATTGTAGGTGCCTCCTGTTTCGAAAAAGGGAGATACATTGTCATACACTTGCCCAACCTCTGTCTCCCCTATTATATTGGTATAACTGCCTATTTCTGAAATCCTCGGTCCCCAGGACATTGAGGTTCCTAAATTCAAGTTGCCCTGATTGCCCTGCCCATAAGTACTTTGAAGCGATGGAGTTTTGGTAACTATATCAGCAGTATAGGCAGTATTGAAATTTATAACCGCCTTACCATCAGATCTTTTCCCGCTTTTCGTGGTAATGATAATCACACCATTTCCAGCCCTCAGACCATACAGCGCTGAAGCAGCCGGACCTTTGAGCACTTCAATGGATTCAATATCTGAAGGGTTGATATCCAGAGATCTGCTGGATGCATCTGAGCTGGAAACCCTGTCTTCCGTTACATTATCCGTAAATATTGACCCTGACTCCAAAGGCATTCCATCAACAACCATTAATGGTTGATTGTTTCCACTCAATACAGAAGATCCCCGAATGGTCATCAATGTTGAGGAGCCGGGCATGCCACTTGATTGTCGAACGCTTAATCCAGCAACTTTCCCCTGCAATGCAGTTGCGAGATTTGGCTGCTGGGATTGTGTGATCGTCTCACTTTCAACATTTTGTGTAGCATAATTCAGAGATCTCTTTTCTTTCTCCAGGCCCATAGCGGTTACCACGATTTCACTCAATTCATGAAGATCCGGAATCATTTCTATATCCACCTTACTGCGTGAACCTACCAAGACCTCCTGGGTAGTCAATCCTATATAGCTAAAAACCAATATACTTTCATTGGATGGTATGTTAACAGAATAGTTTCCATCCATGTCAGTTATTGTACCTATGGCAGTTCCTTTAACCACCACATTAACTCCGGGAACAGCATCATTATCTTCAGATGAAGTTACCGTTCCTGTTACTGTCTGCTCTTGTGCTTTTGAGATAAACATAGAAAAGCACAATAACACTGTCAGATAGTGTAATTTGTGTTTCATAGAATCAGATTTAATTAGTTAGAAATTTTTCAATGATTAAGAGGACGAATGCCTAAAGAAACTTATCCGAATTTGATTGTTATTATCTTATCAAATTCAACCTGTTTTCACCATTAGTTGCACTTTTTCTAATAATCAAAAATCAAGTTGCACACTATTTAAACAAATTGATATCCCCCATTTGTCTTGAATTTTAGCGAAATTGGGGTGATGCAAATCTATCTTTGTCTCAGATATAGATATGTTTAACTCCATGCGGAAAAGGTGGTTCGATATGGAGATTATACTTTGGTTTTTCTTAAAAAATTGAAAAAGGGCACTAAAAATTACCGATTCAAAATTTATATTAATTTATTCTTTCTGGCGATTTCGAGGGCATCCGCCTTACTGTTTACGTGTAGTTTAAAATAAATATTCTTAATGTGGGATTTTACGGTTTCTTTATGAATAAACAATTCATCAGCTATTACAGTGTAGCTTTTTCCCTTGGCGAGTAATTCCAGAACCTCTGTTTCCCGGGATGTAAGCGGTGAATTCTGGTTTCGTTGAAATGATGACACGACCATTTTCGCAATCCTGGTGCTCATGGGCGCCCCTCCTGACTGAACTTCATCAATAGCATCCAATAAACGTGAATGATTGGCATTTTTTGTAATATAACCTGAAGCTCCTGCACATAAGGCTTCAAATACCATTTCACTATCTTCGTGGACAGTTATCACAATCAGGTGAATCTCCTGGTTTCTCTTTTTTATTCTCCGAATACCTTCTATTCCGCTCATCCCCGGAAGATCTAGATCCATGAGAATCACATCCGGTAAATCTTTGTCAAGATTCTTTATAGCTTGTTCACAAGATATATATGCAGCGACAACATTATGTTTACTCATGCTGTTAATTAGTAATTTCAACCCATCCCTGACTACATCATTATCTTCAACAATTTCAATCCTATTTTTCATTTCTAAGTCTTCATTCATAAAGCGATGGATGTAAGTTCGAGGTTTTCAATATATAAACAATCCCCCAATCTTAGGTATTTTTCAAATAAGTAAAAATTACTTTTTTATAACTGACCAAATAATCTGTTGGACGGTAATGAATATTTTTAAACAACTGAAAACATTTTACTTTAATCCATATCCCTTATTTTGGGGCAGAAAAAACCGAGCCAAATATGTATTATTGTTATGGTTATCAGATTGTTATATTAAAAAATGGTTAATAATTAAATTGAAACAACTGAAAATATCCCCCTTTTATAGGGATTTATCATTATAAATATATTCGCAATCTTTGCTCAAAGTTAAGGGTTAGAGATCTTCCCTCCGTCTGTAGAATCCTCTTCATATCCTCTTCATCGGTTGGGAAGATTTTTTTTCACTCTTTTCAGGCTTATCACTATCTTTATATTTCAGAGAAATTCAATTTGAATGAAAATTTCCATTGTTGGGACAGGACATGTAGGCTCTACCCTTGCTTACACCATCATGCTCAAAGACCTAGCTGAGGAGCTGGTGCTTCTTGATTATTCAGTAATCAAGGCGAAGAGCGAAGCCTTGGATCTAACCCACGCACTTACATTTAGTGATCATATAATACCGATCAGTGGAGGAGAAATTAAGGACTCCGGAAACTCTGATATTATCATCATTACTGCGTCAATCTCATGGGAAAGCACCTTTTCTTCAAGATTTGATCTCGGTCCGGGCAATGTAAGGCTCTATAAGAATTTATTACCCCGTTTGGCCAAACATAGTCCGAATGCGGTACTGATTGTAATTACAAATCCATTGGACATAATGACCTATTTTGCCATTAAGTATTCCGGTTTTTCTCCAGACAAAGTACTGGGTGTGGGAACTTTGATAGATAGTGCGCGATTTCGGAAAATGCTTTCTGAAAAGTATCACATTCACCCGAACGACATCAGAGCATATATCCTTGGTGAACATGGAGACACCCAGTTTCCCGCATTTAGTGTTGCCTATACGGGAGGCGTGAAAATATCGGATTCGAAACCTATAGAGAAAATGTTGAAGGCTTCAGAAAATTCCGCATATAACATCGTCAAAGGAAAAGGTTATACAAACTTTGCCATTTCCCTCGCCACGTCACTCGTTGTAGAAAGTATTGTGAAAAACGAATACCGAACCATGCCAATCAGCACTCTAATCGATGGTTTTTTAGGAATATCTGATATATGCCTTTCCATTCCGGTTGTTGTTGGCAGAGATGGTATCTCTAAAAAAATGGATTTGACACTTAATAAAAAGGAACAGGCTCTTTTTCACAGGTCTGCAGATTTAATTCGAAAGGAAATTAAGAAATTAATCGAATAGAGTATCTCCTGGATTATTCTTTAAAAAAAACATCCGTTCAATCTGAGATTTTGTGACACGGTTTGTCGAAAGTTCTGGTAATTCATTTTGTGCGAAAAAACCAGTATCACTGGTTTCAATGCCGGTTTTGAGATACCCTCCAGTTACTTTGCAAAGAAAAAACAGCTTATAGACATAATATAATTCCGGTGGGTGTGGATGGCATTTTTTGTCATAAACCGCCAGCAATTTTTCCGCTGTGACTTCCAAACCCGATTCTTCCTTAACCTCTTTCACAGCTACCTCCGATGCTGTCAAACCCACATCCGCCCATCCTCCCGGAAGAGACCATTTCCCATCAGCCGCTTCTTTGACCAAAAGAATTTTCTCTTCCCTGTAGATTACAGCCCGTACATCAACCTTTGGGGTGAGGTAGCCTGTTTCGAGATTAAAGATATTATGGAGTTTCTCCATACCAACATCAGAAAAATGAGACAGAATATCCTTACTCAATTGCATTATTTGGGCATAGCGCTCCAAATCATACTTATTTTCCGAATAGGTAAGGCCTGCCTGTGCAATAGACTGGAGTTCACGGGCAACCTCCAGCCATTTATATTTCGATTTCATAGAAAATTGATTTAATCACGGAAATATAAAATTTTTTAATTTCAGTAACATGCATCATGAATTAATGAATTTGATTATTTTTGAGTTAAACCAGAAAGATTGATTATGACAATGCTCAAAGAAATAAGAGAGATTCCTGATAAAGCGGAGAAGATTCTATACTCAACTAAAAATATAAAACTGCCGACCGATGTCCCGTATATCGGCATGGGGTCATCTTATTATGCGATTTTGGCCATGTATTACCAGGGAATTCCTATTAAACCCAGTAGGGCTTCGGAATACTACAATTATTTATCTCAAAGAAAGATAAAGGATCTTGGTGTACTCATATCTCAATCCGGGCGAAGCAGTGAAGTTATCTGGTGTCGCGATTTGTTCAAAAGATTTTATGCCATTACAAACATATTAAAAAGCCCGCTATGCGTATCCACTAATCTGGAAAGGGTTTTTCCGCTACTGGCTGGAACAGAAGTTAGTTCATCTACAAAAACATATATCAACACATTGATCACGCTATACAATGGTCTTGGTGTAGATCCTGCACCTGCTGTTGAGACTTTGAGGGGAAAGATGTATGAATATGAAAAGTGGGGAAATGAGATTGCAGGACTCATTTATGAGCTAATAATTACCAATCATTATAAAGGCTGCTACATTATTGGGAATGGACCAAATATTGGAACTGTCCATCAGGCAGCACATATATTGAGTGAATCAACAAAATATCCATTCATAGGCATGTCTGTTGCAGAGTATGACCACGGTCCGAAGGAAACTGCAAAAGACAGCGTAGTAATCGTGATACAATCTGATGGTGTCTCCTATCGAAGAACAAATAAACTATTTGAATTGGTTGAAAATGCCGGCGCGAATGTTTTTCACTATGAAGATAAAGATGTCCACGAATCATTATCTCCGATTACTTCTGTAGTTCCGTTGATGTTCATGACCTATTATCTTTCAAAACTGCTTAAAATCACAAAGCCATTTACGGTCGGTACAAAGGTTACAGAGGTGTAAAGTTATTATTATAGATGCATCTATAATATTATCGGTTCTACCACCAACCCGCAGATCGGTTTAAAAAGGACCGTAGTCGGGAGTCAGAAGACCGAAGTATTCAAATATTGAGAATCCTGAAAAATGTGAAACCAAAAGTTGATCTGAAGAATTACTCCTCCAAGCTCATTGCAAGATTGGGATTTTCCCAGAAACCTATATTTCTTATCTTTGGCTTTTTAAAATCTTTATTATTGAATGCGACGTGTTGAGGTAAAGGATTTTTTATTAACAGATAAAAATATTCCCATCGTAGATGTCCGGTCTCCGGGAGAGTTCCTTGAAGGGCACATCTCCGGCGCTATAAACTTGTCTCTCTTTAGCGATGATGAAAGGGCAAAAGTTGGGACTACCTATAAGCAAGTGGGAAAACCGGAAGCAATAGATCTGGGACTGGAAATAGTCGGTCCCAAAATGACTTCCATGGCGCAAAGAGCAAAATCAATTGCATCTGAAGAAAAGCTAAAAGTACATTGCTGGCGTGGAGGCATGCGGAGTGAAAAAATGGCCTGGCTTTTTGAAACGGTTGGCTTAAAAGTTACTGTATTATACGGTGGTTACAAGGCTTACCGGCTGCAACTGCTTGATGATTTCAGTAATCTCGAAAATCTCATCGTTTTGCAAGGCCCCACAGGAAGCGGGAAAACAGCTGTTTTACAGGAATTAGAAAAAAAAGGTGAACAAATATTAGATCTTGAAAAGAGAGCCAATCACAGAGGATCTGCCTTCGGAGCAATAGGCTTGGGTAGTCAACCTAGTACTGCTCAATTTCAAAACAATTTATATGAGGATTTATTGAAATTAGATATTTCAAAACGAATCTGGATAGAAAGTGAGAGCCTTTCTGTTGGTAAGGTTTATCTTCCGGAAACACTTTGGAAATCAATGAATAATTCTAAAGTAATTGAAATTGATATCGACAAATCAATCCGTGCTGATCGAATTGTTGAAGAATACGGGCAATTTGAAATGAAATTTTTAGCAGAATCTATTGAAAAGATAAAAAACCGTTTTGGAGGAGACCGGGTTAAAAAAGCATTGGAACTGTTGCATAGCGGGCAACTGAAAGAAGTCACCATGCTTTTACTTGATTACTATGATAAGGCATATAACTTTTCAAAAAACAAGTACAAAAAAAAGGAACGCGCGATTTATTCATCCAGTACAGATGACCCTGGAGGTCATGCAGTCAGATTAATTGAAATTGCGGATAAATTAAAAATTTAGATTCTTCGCTATAATATGTGCCTGGACAAATTAGAAGCTTTATAAATTATGCTCTTTTCAGGCGATGAGTCAGTTTTTTTACTACTGGTGCCCTGTTAAAATTAAGTCTTATAATTTAATTGATGATGGAAACTGATGCCTTTTTCACTGATAGTCACTCATTTACACACCCCTCTCATGAGGGGATTTTCCTCGGACACCAATTATGTTTTACCATAAAAAAAGCATCCAAACAAATGTCCGGATGCTTTTTTGACAAATATATTAAGCTAAACTACAATAAAACTTCTTTGCTTCGTTCCCCGATGGTTACCATAAATTTGGCATCGCAATCGCCCGTTCCGAAATCAACTGTCATTACAGGTTTCTCTGGAATGGAAATTATTTTCCTGCCATTAGCAGGCAGATAAATCATGTTTTTTATACAATCGCTTTTGAAAACCAAAGGTTCGGTTATTTCAGATATGTATTCTACTCCCAGTCTTGTTTTTCCAAAAGCCTCACCACTTACGTGAATTTCAAAATCCTGCAGCGTGGTTCCTATAATCCAGGTATGGGTTCCCTCACTTTGCCTTGTTAAATATGTACCATCAGGCCAGGTAACTTTACCATCGATTATCTCAACAGTATAATCTATAGTTAACAAACCGATGCTCACATTTGTCAAAATTCTCGTCCCTTCCACCTTTAAACCATCTATATAAAAGTCTTTCAACACGGTGAAAATTTCCGAACCCTGGGCAAGCCAATGCCCATCGTATTCTATAACTATAATACCTTTTCTCTCCTTGCCATCCGGACCCTCACAACCTTCGCCAAAATCAATCTCAATGCGTCCACTTTGCTTTGATCCTTCAAACTTTATTGTTGCACAAGACAATTCAGGGTTATCTTTTAACATAATTCTACCACCGGAATTCACTTCAGACGCCTGTAGAGCAGAATAGGTGATCGACTCTATGACGTCAAATAGATTTTCTGCAGACCCATCTGCCTCATACGCAGATTGCGCTTGCTCGTCAAAATTAATTTCTACCTGATCCGAATTATTGTCACAAGCCATGAAAAAAAGAAATACAAAAGAAATAGATAGGGTCAGCCACTTTGGCATTACCATTTTAGGATTTAAGTAATTCATAAATAATCTGATTCGTTAGTAATCTGTCTTACATAGGCTAAATACGATAAGGCAGGACTAGCGTAACCAAGTCTTTAACCACTCATAGATAACTACTTTTACCTATGTAAGATTTTTATAATTCAACATATAAAAAGCAGGGGATCAATTATCAAGTAGCTGGCAATATGGACTTTATATTTATAACTAGAAACACAACAAATATCCAATCGATAAAAAAATATGTGATTTATCCATGAGCTCGTAAAAAATCTACCTCTTTGGATGAGCAGTTCTACATCAAAATGATTGCAGTTAGGAAATATTCACTTCGAAAATCAGGCGTAATCTTACTATTGGGATCCTTTATTTCTCCAATTCTACGAATTCTCCAAGAGTCTTCACATATCCGTAAATTAATAATATTCCAATACCCTGATGAAGTGCCAGGGTGTACCATATGTATTCGACATGCCCCATATTATCAAAATATCCGTACAACGAAGTATATGTGATACCGCTCAGGGCTCCCCCAATTCCTACGGCAAGGAAATTAGTACCCATATATAGTCCGGCTTTTTCCTTTGGAGCTATCCAGGTAATGTATTCCTGAATACGTGGAGAAGAGACCATTTCTCCAATAGCAAATAATAAAATACCTAAAAATACTATAGAAACAGACCCTACATTGGCATAACCCATCACTAAAAATCCAGCGGTAATGATCAATAATCCAGTGAGAAAAGTAGGAATGGCCTTGTATGATTCCGAAATCCTGGATACCAAAACCTGGAAAATAAATATAATATAACCGGTATGCGAAATGGTTTCTCCAAGTATCTTTCCCTGACCATTTTCATCGACTTCTGAAAAAATACTAAGAAATGTCGCCCCGAAAATACCTTTTAAGTCACTGTACAATTGAATTGTGTCAAGACTGGAGTCGATGTACATTGCAAGCATATTGAAGAACGCCCAAAATGGCAACCAAAAAAAAGTTCCTAATATTATGAGGAAAACCGAAAATTTTATATCTGACAATACCTCCCATATCTCTCTGAGTTTATCCCCCAGAGATGCTTCCTGTTTTTCCCTTTCCGGCTCTTTATAAAAAAAAATGGTGATCAGCAACATGAAAACAATGCAAATAGCTGCGGCCATAAATGCATAATTCCATGATATAGCCCTCAGCTTTCCCGCAATCACCGGACCTATGGAAGCTCCAAAATTCACCATGGCATAGAATATTCCAAAACCCAAGGTTTTGTTGCTTTTATCTGTAACCGCTCGGACGGTTCCTGAAATTAAAGGCTTGAATATTCCAGCGGCAAGACCAATGGAGAGCATTGTAAGCGCAATACCAGAAAATGATTTAGTATAAATCAACAATAAAATTGAGGGTAGATATGCCAGGTAGGAAATGATCAGTACCTTTTTAAATCCATACTTATCAGCCAGTGTACCCGAAAATAATGGAGTTACATAGGAGAAGAAAAGAAATATACTTTGGACAGCTCCCAGTTGTGATTTGCTATATCCGAGGTATTCCATATAAATACCAAAACCCATATAAATCCCGTAGTAGGCAAATCTTTCTACAACTTCGATAGAGTTTGCTACCCAAAAAACAGAGGGGAAGGAAGTCCTGTTACTCATAATTCAGATGTTTAGGTAAGTGTGAAAAAAATGGAATCTGAATAAAAGCATTCTTCGAGGATAATACAATTTATAATAACAAGAATCAACCTATTCCACAATATTCGTCACTCGCGAAACGCAGGCGACTGCAGGGAGCATCATATAATTTTCGACTATCATAATTGTAATAGAGCAATTAAAATGTAAAATTGCATCGCTATCATCAACCATTGTTTTTTATTTTTATCAGTTATGAAAAAGGTTATTCAATTATCCTTACTTTTTTTCATCCCCATCTTTGTCTCTGCTCAGCAGGATCTGTCGATTGAATATGCAAATACAATAACAACCAACGATCTTCATGAGCACTTGAACATATTATCTTCCGATACCCTGGAAGGAAGAGAAACCGGTGAACGGGGACAAAAAATGGCAGCAGCCTATATTGCCGATTTTTTCAAAACAATAGAACTGGAACCAATTGTAGTTACGCCCGCCGGGCATTCATATCTCCAGTCATTTAAATTGGTTAAAAGGTATCCTGGTGAAACATGGATTAAGACCGCTAACCGAACCTATGAAAATTTTGAAGACTTTGCATTCACAGGGAAAACAAGCTTCCGGCAGCTTAAAAAATCAAAATTGATATTTGTGGGAGAAGGCCGGGATGAAGATTATGCAGCTTTAAATGTCAATAAAAAAAATGTGATTATTTATTCTGATGGCAGAGGGTCTGAGAGAAAGGAGAAAGTTTTGCTGGCCAGAGAACATGGCGCTTCAGAAGTTTTCATTATTCAAACGGGAGATGAAGATGAATTTCAAAGAATGATGAAATCAGTAAAATGGAATATGAAACCTGGCCGTCTGGAGTTTCCTGCAAATCCCAAAGAAGTTGATGAAGGTTATTTTATGATTTCAATGCCAATGGCGAAAGAGATTTTAAATACAAGTCAATCAAATCTACTTTCTGCCATCAATAAATCCAAACAAGGTAAATACACCCCTTTAATAAAACTCATATCACAAGAGATTACATTTTATGCCAGCCAGGATGTTGAAGATGTAAGCACAGAAAATGTACTGGGATTTATAGAAGGTACAGATAAAAAAGATGAATACATAGTGCTCACTGCACATTACGATCATCTTGGCATTGATGGAGAAGAAGTAAATAACGGCGCTGATGACGATGGCTCCGGTACAGTTGCCATCATGGAAATCGCGCAGGCATTTACACTTGCAAAAAAAGCCGGCCATGGTCCTCGAAGAAGTATCCTGTTCATGACTGTAACCGGTGAAGAAAAAGGATTGCTGGGGTCATCTTACTATGTGACACATCCTGCCCTACCATTGGAATCGACCATAACCAATCTCAATATCGATATGATCGGGAGAATAGATCAATCTCATGAAGAAAATTCAGACTATATATACCTCATAGGCTCCGATAAGTTGTCACGGGAATTACACGATGTAAGTGAAAAGGTCAATACAACCTACACCAAGCTGGAATTGGATTATACTTACAATGATGAAAGTGACCCAAACCGTTTTTACTACAGATCAGATCACTACAACTTTGCTAAAAATAACATACCGATCATTTTTTATTTCAATGGCACCCATCCCGACTACCACAAACCAACGGATACTATTGATAAAATTGAATTTGAATTGCTGGAAAAGCGTGCACGGCTTGTCTTTCATACCGCTTGGGAAATTGCCAGCCGGGAGGATCGCATTGCAGTTGATGTAACCCCCGAGGAAATGGAGCTTGGCAATTCCAATTAATGGTTAAATCTCGACAATTAAATCAGCATCAATATCAATCCATTTTGTAAAAAAAGAGCTGTAAAAGGCATTTGTCTCGCATACTGAAGGAATTAATTGAGCTCAGAAAATGACCACCATACAGATGTTTCATTCAAGTATATTACCGTAAGCCATGAAAAACATCTACGTAAATATTCTGGTAATTATTCCTTTTATTGCCGTTTCGACAATTCAGGCACAAAACTTTTATTATGTCCATGGAGATATTCCCAAAAACCACAAAACAGAAATTGTGGATCAACTTAAACTCTCTATTTGGAGGATGTGACAATTGCATTGATGCGATGTACACTACCAAAAAAATGAACGCTACCATAGAATATGCTGAAACCCCTGTCGTAAAAAGAAAAATGTTTCTGATAAGAGTGAATAACAATTTACCTTATCCGGAATGGCAGGATGTTATTGCACATGAAATGGTGCATGCCCGGCAATACTATACAAGACAACTGATCCGAAATGACAGGCTCACATTTCTCTGGAAAAACCGTAAATATCCGTTGGTAAACCATATAAAGCACTTTGAAAGACCCTGGGAAATCGAAGCTTTTGCAATCGGAAAGTTACTTACCGACTATTATACAGATCTTAAAAATCAATCCGATAATCCGGATTCGATTATTGCTTTTGAACCTGAATAATTCAGTTAGTTCTTTTCCCGGGAATGCTGGGTTTAGCAAAATCGAACGGCTCCAATAAGTGAAAATTGCTTCAATTTTTATTAACTTTCACTAAAACAGACAATTATCAACAATGACAATTTCAAGAAGAAACTTTCTCCAAACTTCCTTGCTTACCACTGCAAGCATTTCTACGGCGCCAAAAAACCTTTTAGCCAATATACTATTAGATGATTTACCCTATAAAATGGAACCTTTGCGAAATGATATCGGCTATTTTACCGAACGAGGTGGGACCATTGGTTGGATGATATCAAAAAACGGTATTGTAGTAGTTGACACTGAGTTTCCCGAGCAATCACAGCATCTCCTTAGTGCTATAAAAAAGCAATCAGAAAAAAAGGTGGATTTATTGATCAATACGCATCATCATGGTGATCATACCAGCGGGAATATCAACTATAAAGGAATTACAAATATGATACTGGCCCATGAAAATTCAAAGCTTAACCAAATGAGGGTTGCAAAGGAACGAGGTAAGGAAGATGGCCAGCTCTACCCGGATACGACTTTCAAAAAAGAATGGTCGCAAAAAATCGGGGATGAAATCATTACTTTGAAATACTTCGGGCCTGCCCATACTGATGGTGATTCTATAACTCACTTTGAAAATGCCAATATAGCTCATATGGGAGACTTGATTTTCAATCGAAGGTTTCCGTTTATCGATAAGTCTGCGGGCGCTTCCATCAGTAACTGGATTGAGGTATTGGAAAGTACACAGAAAATCTACGATAAGGATACTATATTTATCTTTGGCCATGCTGGAGAAGGATATGATGTTACTGGAACGATGGATGATATCAAGGCCATGCAAAACTATTTATCCAGGTTATTAGACACTGTTAATACTCAAATAAAGGCTGGAAAAACTCAGGATGAAATCATGAAAATCCAAACCATAAAAGGTGCTGAAGAATGGAAAGGCAATGGAATTGGCAGGAGTTTATCAACAGCTTATGAAGAATTGACCTCTTAACAAATCCATCTTAAAAATCCACACAATAAATAGCGAATTATATGTAAATAATTCGTGTATCTGATGTTATCTTTTTTTAGTTTTGCAGATGCTTAAATGGCATTTTTTTAGTGCAATTCAAACTTTTTATAATGAAGGAAAATCTTGAGCAATATCTGAAGTTTAAAAGCGGAGAAATCCGAATGCCCTCCCACCTGAAACCACGTAAAGAATTATCAGGAAAACTGTATGAAAGCGCATTTATGGAGCGGATTACGAGAACTCCAATTTGGGTTCCTCAGATTATGTGGCTGGTAATAAGCTCGGTTTTTTTCTGGATTTCTTATGCAAAGACTGGTATATCAGTTTATCATATTGTGCTGTTAGGTATTGCAGGGTTTATCACATGGACACTTACTGAATATATCGTACACAGATTTCTTTATCATACTGAGACAGAATCAGATCTGCTTTATGACATTCAATATAAGGGCCACGGGTTTCATCATCTTTATCCGAAAGATCCGGAAAGGCTGGCGATGCCCCCGCTGCCCGGCCTGGTTTTCTCATCAATTTTCCTCGGATTGTTTTATTTAATAATGGGTACATATGCCCTGGCATTTTTTCCTGGTTTTATGCTTGGATATAATTGCTATATCTCCATGCATTATTTCCAGCACGTAGTTAAGAGTCCTATGTACAAACCATGGAAAAAACTGTGGACACATCACAAGGCCCACCACTATTCAAATCCTTATGCAGCATTTGGAGTTTCTACGAGGCTATGGGATTATGTATTTGGTACGATGCCCAATAAGAGTAAAAAAGCCAATCTTACGAATTGATCTAAAACCAGGTCTCTTCGCTGGCATGGTGGCCAAGCCGGTTGTTGGTTATTAATTGATTGCTTCGGACTAATCTCCACTATTACTAAATTATAAGTCAAACAATTTCGTAAAAATCATAATTTCCCTTTATTCGCGTTTTCAATAGAATATCAATCCGTATCTTATTATGAAGACTACATTTGCTTTATTTATAATTTTAATTTTAGTTTCATCCCGAATAAATGCACAGAATTTTAGCCTTGGAGGCGGATTAGGGTACGGATCTCAGATCAATAATGTCGGATTAAATTTTCGTGGAGATGTGAAATTTTATGATCAATGGTCAATCACGCCACATTTCAATTTTTTCTTCAATAAGAAAAAAGGAAACATCACCAAGAAATGGAATGCCTTAAATGTAGATGGGCACTATTTTTTTGAAATGGACCCTACGTGGACTATTTATCCACTTTTTGGAGTAAATATCGCCACTGTTTCAGAAAAAGTAAATGATATATCTTTTTCTAATTCTGATGTAGGTATCAACCTGGGATTTGGCTCAGAGTATAATTTTGATAGGAGACTTTCCGGATTTGGAGAAGTGAAATATGTAATCAGTGATGCCGATCAACTCGTTATTACTTTCGGAGTACTTTATATACTTTAATTATCAATCTTCCTGATTGTGAGATAAATATTTTCCTACTAATATCGCCATAACTATGGCGAGATAAAACTGCCCGGTCAGCCCTTCCAAAATCGCGATCCTTTGCCCCAAAGGAGAAGTAGGCAAAAAATCTCCATACCCTATTGTAGTTAAAGTAATGAAACTAAAATAAAATGTATCCTGCATTCCATCTTTGCTGGTCAAATCTATATTTAATGTATCCGGGTAGGCGCTGTCGAGCGTAGCATAGATGAAAAATGTGATAATTCCAATCATAAAATATCCTGCAAAAGCGCCAATAATTATAGAAGTAGTCACTTTTGTTGATCGGAATACGTCTTTAAAAAGAAAAAAGGTGATAAAAGAAAAGTATATAAATAGAAATGTAAATGCTGTTCTTTCCAAATTGTGTGATTCCTTATAATTGTTCCATATGAATATAAAAATCACCAACGCAACCACTACCCCATAAGTAAAAAATCTTTTCCTTTGGGATGTCTGGATGAGGAATATACTCGACAATATTAAAACTGTGAGTAAGATTGGGAAAGGCAGGTTAATAGAAAATATTTTTTCGAGTAACTCAGGAAGCATAAAAAATAGAATTAAACCCGCCAAAAAAATTGAATGACGATGGTCTAATAGCCAAAAATATAATTTTGATTTTTCCATAAATTTAATCTCCTCGACTATGTTGAAATTATCTAAACTCAGTTCAAAACCAGAATCCTACATTAACGTTTGTGTGTAACTTCGTATTTTTTGTATCCTTTGCCATTGAAAATGATAATGGTCCTATTGGGCTATTATAGCCAAAAGACAATCCAAAGCCAATTCTTCTTCTTTCGCCGCCAAGGTAATCATCAACTTTTATATCAGAAAACAACAACTCCATGGGATATTGCACATCTATATAGTTGCCAATTGCACTTACGAATACATTTTTAAAAACTTCATATTGTAAAACCAGCTTTGTATAGAAATAATTTGGTGAAATGTATTCTTTATCAGATGCACCCCAATATTGCGAGACATGTTTAAACCTCGGATTGAAACCTCCAAGAAAATAGAAATCCGTTATGTTGAAATCAGGCTCTCCAAGTGTTGTTAAAACCATGGCATTTTCCGTGATTATTGAAAACCGGTTAGAAACCTTAAATATATAGGTAAAGTAGGCCTCAAAAGCAAAAAACGGGTCGAAATTAATCTCCTCGGTAATATTTTTAGAACTGAGAGAATCTTCAACAATTACAGTTGTTTTGTTTTTTACATCTAACACACTTTTAACGGAAGCACTAAAATCCATCCCCTTTTTAGGATAAAACTGACGATCGAAACTGTTGTATTTAACAAAAAAAACAACACTTACATCTCTGTTCTTGATTGCTTCTATTAGTCTGCCCAATTCTCCAACTATAGGCTTAAGTTTTGAATATTCGAGTTGAGCTCTACCACCAAACGTAAAATTTAAAAAGTTGGTAGATTGGAGCTGAAAATATAAGTTGGAGTAATTGGCGTCAACTGTTGTAGTATTAATATTATCTTCAAAAAATGGTAGATCTTGGTTACTATAATCTATACCCAACATAAATCCTGCATTTTGCTTTTCTCCAATATATTTTAAATAATTCAAATTCAACCGTGGACTTTCTGAGAAATCAAATTCGAGTAGGGTTCGGGAGTTAGGGAGTAACAAATTTCGATAGGTAATATTGGCATTTAATCCAATATCATTTTCAGAATCATATTGTACAGAAAGTTTCAACTTCCCATCTGAGGTCTCTTGTACCTTGATCTTTAATTCATAAGTTGAACCATGGTTAATTAAATCATATGATACCTTGTCGAAATATCGGGTTCCGTAAATGATCGATATCCGTCTTTCGATCTCCTCAATAGAAACTTCTGATCCTTCTTTTATTCTCAGCTTACCCTTTATAAGTTTTGATGATATTTTTTCATTACCTTCTACATATATTGTAGAGATGAGATAATTATCCTTTAGAGGCAATTTCTCCACTGCCTTCAATGGGCCAAAGTGTCTCAAGGAATCTGCCAGTTTTTTAAAAGTATCTACATATTGCTGACCCATATCATTACCTCTTTTTATTATTCCCTCCCACTCTTTAAAACTTCCAGTACTGTAACCCTGAAGATCCGGCTCTATATAGATATCCACCATTTCTTTTTGTTTTCTTGTATCGAAGGCGCTGGTTACAAATGCTGACTGGGCAAGGAGTGAAATCATATTATTCAAATCCTCTTTGGGATCAAGATCACTACTGACAAATACGCCAATAACTATGTCAGCGCCCATAGCTATGACTTCCTCTACCGGGAAGTTTCTCACCAACCCTCCGTCAACCAGGAGCCTGTCATCAATTTCCACGGGAGTAAATACTGTGGGAATTGCCATACTGGCTCTGATTGATCTCGATAATGAGCCCTTGTTTAAAGTCACCGGCTCTCCCGTTGCGATATCAGAGGCCACACATGCAAAAGGGATTGGAAAATCATTGAAATTTTCAATCCCATGCACTGAGCGCGTGAGTCGGGATAAAAGTTCAGAAAGCTGCTGTCCTTCGATCAATCCTTTTGGCAATCCAACCTTGATTCCATTTACGGGCAATTCAGCTATATACCTTCCATAATACTCTTTCTCCTCATAGGTGATCTCGTTCAGTAGAATTTTATTGCTGAGTACGGCGTCCCAATCTACTGATGACGCCATTTTTTCTATGTCATCAGCTGAGTAACCTATGGAATACAACCCGCCAACAACGCTACCCATGCTGGTTCCAGTAACGTAATCAGGAGTAAGTCCTGCTTCCTCCAAAGCACGAATAATTCCTGTATGAGCCAGGCCTTTTGCTCCTCCTCCACTTAATACCAGTCCTACTTTTGGTCTTTTATTGCTTTCCTGGGCATTAATAAAATTAGAAAAAGATAAGAATAAGATTATAAAAAAAAGATATTTAGCCATTTGTTTACCGGCGATTGGTGATTCTACAAAGATAAAGATTGGAGTATTAGAACAAAGTAAACAACAATTTTATATAAAACAATAAAAAAATGGCCGCCCCGAAAGGCGACCATTGAATTTCTTAATTTCCCTATACCCTTTTTAATACTATTTGAAATTGATGGATAAATTGGATATTTCTTTTGGGTTGTAAGGGCTCAATAAACTCAACCTGTATTCAAGATCGTTGTACACTTCACCAGGAGAATCACCACCCGATACAAATCCATGATCGGCAAAATATCCGGGGGCTCCTGTGTTATAAAGATAGGCATCTACACTGCTTTGATCGATATTCGGCCATACATCATATATCTCCCTGGTAAAAACGTTCTTGATAGAATAATAATTCAATAGCATTTCTTTTCCAGGTTCGTCAAGGTTGCTCGGAGGCAGACCAACTTCAGCTACACCAATATCCAAACTTTCAGAACCCGAAGCTATAAATGACCAGTTGAATCCTGAGTTTCCAGCAAAAAATGTAGCATTCGGATGGTTTGAATTACCATAGACATCAATGTTATCTCCATCTTTACCAGCGAACATTTTTAAGGTACTCATTGAGTAAGGATCATCCAATGGATCTGCTAAAGGAAGATTTGCAATTGATACGATCATATGACCTTCATAACCATGCTCTCCGGCTTCACTGTAATCGATTCTGAAAATGGCATCTTCAAATTCATAGGATTCTTCTCTATTAATGTTGATTGGTTTTAGAATTGCAATCCCTTTGATTGGGTACCTGTTCCAGAAAATCTGCAATCCTTTTCCACCATCAAGTTCTGATTCTGAAGCAGCATCAGTAATGGTCAGCATAAATTCCCAATTTTCTCCATCAAAAGAAGGGTTTTCCTCCACAACAAGATTTTTGGTTCTTCCATCCTCATCACCTTCAAATGAAAGGCTCATAGGTTTGTTTATTTGGTAAACAGCAATCCCTCTGATGATTTCGCCAACAATATTTGATGCTTCTTCTCCGATGCTGATAAATAAATTCAAATGCTCATAAATCTCATTACCTTTTAAGGTATCTATCTCGGCAACCCTACCATTGCTTAAAGAATACTCACTGCTCAGAGCGTTTGGAATATCAATACCAAAACGTTCCGGTAAAATACTTGCTTCCGGCACAGGCATATCCGTTTGAGGTTCACAACCGAAATAAAAAATACTGGTCAGTAAAAAAACTGCGACGAATGTAAATCTGATCTTTTTCATTGTTTTATATTTTAAGTTTAAATTTTTTTCAACCGTCAGGGTTGTCTGTATTTGTTTACACATCCATCACACACCATCAGAATTTTACCCTGACAGCTTTATAAAAAAAATTTAAATTAATTTTTAACCAGCTAATTTTGAAAGAGTTATAGCCAAAAAAAATATCGATCAGTTTTATATCGCTTTACAATGCATTCGTTGCAATAGTCAATTATTTCATCATCATGATGCGTAATCCGATGATCGGTCCACTTAAAATATAGAATGAACCATTTAAAATCCTTATTGAAATAGCTAATATGAAATAAAAAAAGGGCCACTTTAAAAGCAGCCCTTTGTGTTGTTATATTTAATATCGGTTTTACAACTCTGCAGGTTTTTGTTTTACCTCACTTGGCAAATCAGCGGTCAATGCACCCATAAAGGTCACCAAATCTTTTACCTGTTCATCGCTAAGATCAATATTCAGGTTTAGTTTGGCGATAATTTTTGTGGCCTCTTCGAGACTTTCCACACTCCCATCATGAAAGTAGGGATGTGTTTTTGTAATATTTCTCAGCGAAGGCACCTTGAACATATACTTTTCCGCTTCATTGCCGGTCTCTTTAAACCTGCCGTCATCGATGGGGTCGCTACCGGTCATTTCCCAATAATTGCCATAAACTCCGAATTTTTGGAAAATATTACCACCAAGCAAACTCCCCATATGGCAAGTTGTGCAGCCTACTTCCATAAAGGTTTTTAATCCTTTCTTTTCATCAACACTCAAGGCATTGGCATTCCCTTTCAGGTAATCGTCAAATTTAGAGGGAGTGAGCAGCGTGCGTTCAAAAACAGCAATTGCATTCTGAATATTCACATAGGTCAATGGTTTTGATTCATCAGGGAAAGCATCTTTAAATAAACCTTTATAAAGCTCTACCTTTGATAGCCTGTCAACTAAAAATTTTTCACTTGGAATGGCCATTTCTACCGGATTCAATATTGGCATTCCCGCTTGTTCTTCAACGTCTTTCGCTCTGCCATCCCAAAACTGGCTTGTGTGCAATGCAGCATTCAAAACAGTCGGAGAGTTTCTGTCACCTAAACCACCATTATCTCCGGGAGAAGTTGGCTTGTTGTCCACACCAAAGGTATTCAGATCGTGGCAGGTATTGCAACTTTGTGTGCCATCTTTTGAAAGCCTTGTGTCAAAGTACAAAATCTTTCCAAGCTTTACTTTCGCATCGGTCATAGTGTTGTTCGGATTTTCAGCTTTAGATGCAAGAGCTTGAAAAGTAGATCTTGCACGCTCACCGATTTGTGTTTCAAGCTCAGCGCTGGCTTTCTGGGCTTCCATCTGTTGTTCCATTACATTTTTTTTGGAGCTCTTTTTATCCCCACAACTAATTGCAAAAAAAAGGATCAATACAAAAAATAGGTTTATCGTTCTCATGAGTTTAACGTGGATTAGTTATACAATTTATCAATGAAAATTATTATTTAAATACTAGTGAATTTAAAAATTGAACCGGTTCACTTTGTAAGCAAGCAAGTGCGAATTTAAATCGTTAATTTACAAAATTATATATAAAATCTCATGATTAATCATCAATTTAGCGCGGAGATTTAAAACATTTAACTCATGAAAGACAGGAGAATATTTTTAAAATCAATGGCATTTACCGCCGGAGCAGCTTTTACATCTCCGGACCTTTATTCAAAGACCATCTTTACCCCGGATCTTGATATATCCTGTCAATACTATACATGGTTTGTTTATTTTAAGAGGGAGGGAAAATCATGGCTGAAAAATGCCAACGAGTCCTTCAAAGCCTACTCAGAATCGGGGCTCAAAGGATATGAACCTACTATTAATAACCCCGGAGAAGTGGCTACATTAAAGAAAAATCTCGACAAGTTTAATTTATGGTCAAATTCTATGTATGTCAATTCTGTACTTCATGAACCTCAGCTCGTTGAAAAAAATATTTCAGATATCTTAGCCATTGCAGAGGAAGCAAAAAAAATTGGAATTGAAATATTAGTCACCAATCCCTCCCCTATTAAATGGGGCGGACCGGAAAACAAATCTGATGAACAAATAAAGGCCCAGGCCATCGCATTGAACCTTTTAGGAAAAGAATTGAAATCTATCGGTATTAAACTGGCTTATCACAATCACGATCCGGAAATGCGGGAAAGCGCTCGTGAGTTTCATCACATGCTGACCGGTACCGATCCTGAAAATGTACATTTATGCCTGGATGCTCATTGGATTTACCGCGGTTCGGGCAATTCACAGGTTGCCCTTTTTGATATTATTGAATTGTATGCGGACAGAATTGTAGAATTACACATTCGACAATCGCACGATGGCACCTGGAGTGAAGTTTTTGACGAAGGAGATATCAACTATAAAAGGCTTGCCGATATGCTGAAAAAAAAGAATTTGAAACCCAATCTGGTACTTGAGCAGGCAGTAGAAGAAGGCACACCTAACACAATGTCTGCTGTCGAGGCCATTGGAAAAAGCCTGAAAAACGTAAAAAAGGTATTTGGTGAATTATAGTAAATTAACTAACTGCTTATCTCCCGGAATTTCAACTATTCTCTACCCTGGATTTTTGTGAACTTTAAAAATATGTTGAAAAGCCATTGAATTACAGTGTATTTACTCATGAGAATATAAGACATTGCAATTCTTTTATTGACCATCCTTTTTTTAGCCATATTCACTACAGCTCCAAGATCAACTAAATTCAGTTTATTTTCTATGGCAAACTCAGTCATTTTTACGAATAAGATATCATAGGCATGATAGTTGGGTGAGCGGCTTCAATCAAAGGCGTCATAGAGCGCATTCAGATGTTTTGCATGTTTAGTCTTTGATTTGAAAAGGCACGAAAACACCGGCCAAATATTCTCTTCAAGTCCATGATATTCCAAATAATCATTAAAGACTTTATATTCTTCTTTTGTGAGAAATTTGTCGGTAAGTGAAAATGAGTAAATATTGGAATTCATTTAAATCAATTAAACCGGAGGGAGGTCAATTTTCTTCATGATTTTATTAAACCTTGAGTCATCTCTTAAAAGATCAAGGTTTGGCCATGTTCTTAGCCAGGGAATCCACGTATCAGGTGGTTTGCGATCCAGCCAATTGAAAGCTTCGTCAATATCACCTAAGGATGAATATAATAGTGCTATACCAAAAGCAATTCTTGGTGAAATATCAGCGCTTTCCAGATCTGATAAGATCTTCAGGGCTTTCTTTTTATCTCCCGACATAGCATAGGTACAACCCAGCGCCCAGCTCCAAACCGGATTTATCTCACTTGCTTTTTTATGTGCCTCAATTGCTTCCTCATACATTCCTTTACTTGAATACGCATTCCCAAGCACCCACCATCCATGACCAAAATCGGCATCTAATTCCAATGCCTGAGTCGCCTCAATGAGTGCTTTATCAATATCCCCCGCCCACAAATACAGGCTTCCCATATCAGCTGTATAAATCGCAGTAAGCGGATCTAACTCTTTGGCCATCCGATGCTCTCTAATCGCTTCATCATATCGTCCAAAAATGGCCAGATGCCATGCATAGTGAAAGTGACTGATTGCCAGATTGGGATTAATTGCTATTGAATGAATGAATGCCTTTTCTGCTCCTTCCCAATCCCAGTCATAGTAATTCTTATAAAATGCCAGAATAACATGTGCCTCAGCCAAAGTCGAATCTAATTTGATTGCTTGCAAAGCAGCAGCTTTTCCTCTTTTCCAAACCTGACGAGAAGGATCGGGGCCATGCCCGAGTTTGGCATATCCCAATGCCAAACCCGCATAGGCCAACGGGTCGGCAGGATCATATTCAATGGCCTTCTGCAAATATTCCATACCTTTTTTAAAATCATCAGGAGTCGATTTATTCAAAAAATACATGCCTCTCACATATGATTTATAGGTTTCAGGATTTATAATTTTATTGGCAGTCAATTTGTTCTCTTGCACAGGAGTAAGCTCAATATTTAAAAGACCCGCAATATCTTTTGAAACATTTTTATAAACATTAAGGATATTAGTAAAATCCTGGGAATACCGGTCAGACCATAATTCTCTTTCAAAGGGAAATGTTCCAAATAATTGAAGCTGTATTTTGAAACTATCTTCAGTGCTAATCATCGAACCTCTAATAATGGCATCAACACCCAAATTTCCGGCGATTTCTTTACTTGATTTTTCACTGTTAGCAAATGAACTCACCGAAGGTTTTGATATAACTTTAAGTGAATTTAACTTTCCAAGTTCACTTATAAGCCCTTCATGTAATCCATCCAAAATAAAATCCTGATTCTGGCTCTCTGACAAATTTGTTAATGGTAAAATAGCGATGGATTTTATTTGATTTTTAGAATGATAGAAGAAAGCCAGCGCGATAAAAATGCAGATAAATAAAGCTGCCGTGATTGCCTTTTCCCATTTAATTCGCTTTACCCGTCTTTTATTGCCATTTAATAATTCAATATGTTGATTGGCCCTAATTAGTGTTAATTGCCCATTGTGATTTGCTTTTAGTTTGCTTTTAGTTTCTCCGGGAGGGAATCCATAACAATCGTGAAAACATTTGCTAAAATATGCCGGACTGCTAAAGCCTACCTTGTATGAAATTTCTGAGGAAGTACCAACATCATTTAAAAGCAATTTTGTCGCTTCTTCGAGGCGAACCTCCCGGATAAACTGACTCACAGATTTATCTAAAAGCATTCTCAATTTGCGGTGCAGTTGCGATCTGCTAAGGCCTATTTCTGATGATAATTCATTTACACCGAATTGCTCATTCTCCAGGTTTGCAAGAATTATGTCAATGAGTTTCTTTAAAAGCACTTCGTCTTTTGATAAAACACTTGATACCTTGTCCTGATCCATGTCGGAAAGAATTGGTAGAACAAGTAAAATACAAAAATCTGAGTGAAAAGAAAACCTATTGAACTCTTTCTTCAATAGGAACAACTTTTCCCAAGCGATGCGATCTACAGTATAGGTGGTTAATTATCTTCAATAAAATAGTCCGTCCTTCTCAATATATATCAATTTCGTAAAAAATGGCCACAGTAAAATGAGATTTACACACATGGCTGTGGCCGTTGTCTGGTTGATATTGCATTAAGGGGTACGTTTATGGGATGTCAGCCATTGTCGGATTACCTCCCAAACCATTTCAGAAGCATTGTCGGCCATAAATGGATCTGCATGGCCATAATCAAGAGCGGGATTTTCATTCAGACTTACTATATGATTAGTAACATCAGTACTCGACAAAAGGCTTGTTGTATGCTCGCCAAGAGCACCAAATCCTCCGGCAGCTCCAATATATAATGCAGGCACTTTTATTTCACTCAAGTGTTCATCAATTGCGACATCCTCTTCGTCACATAAACAAGCCCTGAATTCGTATCTCACCTGCTCAGGTATAAATGGCCCGGCATGGGGTTCCGCCAATAAGCGTATCCAGCGTGAAGGATCAGAATAGGCCAATCCCACAGGAAGATTATTTTCAAACTCACCTCCAACAAAATGCAAGAATGGATTTGGCTGAGGTGCCAGCATATAGGTGTTCGTTCCGACAAACAGTGCCGCCTGGAAATTGGTCATGCCAAATTCGGGGGGGAAGATTACTGATGGTTCATCCGGCGCTGCAGTAGCAAGTTTACCAAATCCCGATATTTTAGATTCATTCTGATAAACTCCGCTTTCAATAATTTTCTTTATCCCTGCAGCATCTGCACAGGCGAGTAAGCGGGCAGCTTCATCTTCACCGGCATATTTTATCATACTCTCAACAGGAATGATCCCATTAATATCACGAAGTATCCGGTGCTGTTGTGTTTCGAGACCGGCTGCAGCATACATAATACTTACGCTATAGCTGAATCCCAGAAGATTCATCCGCCCAAAACCCTGACCGGAAAGCCCCCTGATAAGCCGGGCGATTGACATGGATGTAAGGACATGATTGACATCACGCCCAATGTCCCAGCCTTCCATAAACGAAAAATCAGTAGTGCTGGCTGGTACCAGAGTCCATGCCAGATCAATACCCCAAACATCAATTCCATTAGAAGCTAAATACATCGGGCTGGAAGTTTGAGGAGTGGCATTTTCAGCACCTGCGTAAAGGAAAATATCTTCGAAGTTTTGAGAGGCACCATGAACCATAAATATGGCGCCGTCTGTTTTATTAGGACGATAAGGTTTGCTCTCCTGAACCAATCGATGGATCCGTACTACATCAAATTCACCGTCACCCAAACCAACTTCAAATTTATAATGTACCACATTGTTAGTTAGCTGGTCTCTTGACATTTTAAAGTGGCGTCTTTGTTTGGCAAAACGGGCTGAAGATTCAATTGTGGAGTTGGTATTAATAACAGTATGGTTTTGATATAGAATATTCACAATTTCGGCGTTTTCCCCTTCTCCTTTTTTATGGATAGTGTTGAATACTCCATTCGCATTTTTCAATTCCACATATGCTTCTTCTGAGCCTGTTATTCCAATCAGTATAATATCCGATTTATTAATCGTAATATTTTCATTATAAATTCCCGGTTCCACATAGATAATATCTCCCGATTGAGCCGCATCGAGTGCATCTTGTATTGAATTATCTTTTTGCACAAGGATACTTGATCCCAAATAAAATTCATTGATCAGATCTTGCCAGGGTTTTGCCGGTTCTACGAGAGAATAATCAATCACATTAATGTTTTCCTCGGTAGGATCATTACAGCTTATGGCAAAAAAGAATATTAGGATCATCAAGATATGACACACATATCGGTTGGTCGTTTTTCTTAAATTTTTCATTGTTTGAAAGTTTTATCAGGTTGACATGCCAATGATTGGTAAACCATGAATTTGCCTCGATTGACAAGTAGTCCCAGTTGTACAAAGATGAACAGATAAGGAAGTGGCCACTGTCCTTGTACTAAGCTTTATACAAATGTGGTATAAAAAGACTTTAAGGAATTATCAACTATGTTGCAATAGTTTATAATTTTTTTCAAAATATGTTGCATAGGAAGAAAATGTCGTAAAAATACATTACCTTATATAGCCTGAAAGTGAGTCACTTAACATAAATCAGATTCAAATAATGTATTTATGAATTCCAGCCAACTTAAAACCTCTGCACGAAAACTCAGCGTCATCATGTTCACTGATATAGTCGGTTACACAGCTTTGATGGGGAAAGATGCTAATAAGGCCCTGGAATTGGTGCATAAAAGTGTGGAAATACAAAAGCCCCTGGTGTCCCGGCACAATGGCAAATGGTTGAAGGAAATGGGTGATGGAGCCATGGCACAATTTTCCTCAGCTCTTGATGCGGTAAATTGTGCCACAGAAATTCAACGTTCTTCACGGATTAATTTTGGCGCTGAATTCAGGATTGGTATTCATCTTGGCGATATTACCATTGAGGGAAACGATGTGTATGGAGATGGAGTAAATGTCGCGGCAAGATTAGAATCAATAGCTGATCCCGGGGGTATTTATATTTCTGAATCGGTGGAGAAAGCCATCCGGGGTCATGAAGAAGTTCAATGTAAATATCTCGGTGAATGTAATCTCAAAAATGTAAATTACGGAGTCAGAACTTATGCTGTACAAGGCGAAGGTTTACCGGTTCCTTCTGATCATCATATAAATCAAATTTCAAACAAAAATCGAAAGAAGCGAATTTTCAAATCAATTTGGTTTTACCTGGTTATAATTTTTCTTGTCACTTTATTTTCCTTATGGAAATTTGGGAATTTCAAAGATGTTGCCGAAGCTGAAATAACCTCCTTGGCTGTATTACCCTTTGACAATTTCACTGGCGATTCAGGTCAGGATTATTTCTCAGCAGGCCTCCATGACAACCTTATAACTGCACTGTCACAAATAAGCTCTCTGGATATTATTTCAAAGACCTCGACACTGAAATATAAAGATACTGACATGTCGATACCTGATATCGCCAAAGAATTAGGAGTAGATGCAATTATTGAAGCATCCATCTTACAATCTGTAGATAGTATTCGATTAAATGTTCAGTTGATTCAGGCATCTCCGGTTGAAAAGCACCTATGGGCTCAAATTTTTGACAGGCCTGTAAGCAATGTCTTTTATCTATTAGATGACATTACACAAACCATTGCAAAAGAGATTAACCTTTCTATTACCGACCAATCCAAATCCACAACTTCTTCTCGGAGAATAATTGACAATGAAGCGTTGAATGCTTATTACCGGGGACTATTTAACACTGAGAAATTATCTCCTGAAGGTTCTCGGGCAGCATTGGATTATTTTGATCAATCAATAAAAATTGATTCTACCTTTGCTCCGGCCTATGCAGGTATTTCATTAACCTGGATTTTTCTTCTCCAAATGCGACAGGCGACTGTAGCGGAAGCTATTCCTAAAATATATGAATACAACCAGAGAGCGTTAGAACTTGATGAGGATTTCGCTGATACTCAATACTTAAAAGCCTTAATGAGTTTTCAAGGGGAATGGAATTGGCCAAAAAGTGAGGAAGCTTTTAAAAAAGCAATTTCAGTAAATCCAAATCATGCACTTGCTCATGCATTTTACAGTCATTTACTAATGATTCAAAAACGTTTTGATGAAGCAATTGTTGAAGGGGAGAAATCCGTGAAATTGGATCCGAACAACTCTTTGGCGCTTTCACTTTATGCAATAGTTCTTTGGCATGCGGGAAATATTGAACAGGCTATTAGCATTTCACAAAAATCTTTGGAATTAAATCCAGGTAGTACATTGACATTCAAAATTTTAGCATCTACGAATCATTTGAAAGGAAATTATGATAAATCCATGGAAATATTGGGGAAGGTACATGAAGGGGATAGGTTAAATTTCGAGGAAATAAAGAATGAAAACAAAGAGCATGGTTATAAACCGGCTATGGAAAAATTGGCACAATTACTTGAAAAGCAAAGTCAGAATCAGGCTTTTCAAATAGCGACATATTACAACAGGGCCGATAAGTATGATAAAGCCATTGAATGGCTCGAGAGGGGGCTTGATAATCATGATGTAGATATGCCCTATGCTTTCCTACCTGCGGAATTAAATAATTTAAGATCAGATCCCAGGTATGCTGATCTGGCAAAAAAAATGAATCTTCCTTTTTGAAATTGTAAGAAATAAGAGATCATTTGCCAATGTCGTTTAGTTAAGAATAAATTGTCCTACCTCTCCCTTCACCCTCTCCTGAGAGGGATATTAGGAGCTTATCTAAACGACATTGGATTATTTGCTATAACATTATTTTAAAATAGTCAAACAAAAAAATTCTGTCAATTTTCTGGCACTATCCTCACCACCATCCCCGGACTTTCGGTGCTTACATATAGGTAGCCATCAGGCCCTTCGGTGATTGCCCGAATTCTACCCAGGTTTTCTACCAATCTTTCTTCATGGACAACCTGCTCTCCTTCTAATTCCAATCTCGCCACATACTGAAATTTCAAGGACCCAACCAGTAAATCCCCCTTCCAGGCAGGATAAAGATCGCTGTTTACAAAGCTCATTCCACATGGCGCGATTGACGGTACCCAATAATGCAATGGGTCTGCCATACCTTCTTTTGATGTAAATTTAGTAATTGTTGTGCCACTGTAGTTTTTGCCATAGGTGACCTCTGGCCAACCATAATTTGATCCCGCTTTTATAATGTTAATTTCGTCACCACCCATAGGTCCATGCTCGTGAGTCCAGATCTCTCCAGATTCAGGATGGATGGCCATCCCCTGGGGATTTCGGTTTCCATAGGTATAAATTTCACGCTTGGCTCCCGAGGTGTTGACAAATGGATTATCTGATGGAATACTGCCATCGTCATGAAGCCGGTGTATTTTCCCGCTATGATTTTTTAAGGTTTGGGCATTTTTTCTATTACCCCGCTCACCTACTGAAAAATACAGATATCCATCCCTATCAAATTCCATTCTTCCGCCAAAGTGATTTCCACCTTTTAAAAACGGCTCTGCCTGGAAAATCACTTTCTTGTTGATTAAGTTAAAACCTCCAAGCTTTGCCCTCATAATAGCTGTATTTCCACCACCATCTCCCGGAGCAGCATAACTGATATACAACCAACCATTCGTCTCGTAGTCCGGATGAAGTAATATTTCAAACAAGCCGCCCTGACCTTTCTCAAACACCTTGGGAACGCCGGTTATTTTTTGTTCAAGAAGCTTGTCATCTCGTATGATTCTGATTTCACCATTTCTTTCTGTAACCAGTAAATCATTATTTGGAAGGAATGTGAGTCCCCATGGATTGTTAAGACCGGTGGCAATTGTATCAACTTTGTAATTCAGCTTTTCTGATTTAACATAGTTATTATTGGCCTCATCTATCAGTTGACGAAAATCTATTTTATCTCCATTGCTGCAGGAAATTAAAAAGATAAAAATGGAAAATGTGGTTAAAATGTTATGGTTTTTCATGATCTTTTTTGGATAATCTTATCAATTAAAATAGAACCGAATAATTACTCCCATGTGCTTTGTCCACATCTGTTAGTATAATTCAATCCGTTTTGGTTAAACAAATATTAAGGCCATATGTTTATTCCCAATTATCCACAATTCTCTACATTGTCAATAACAGAGCACGATGAGATGAAATCGTAAAATACAGGGTTACTTCCGCATGCTAATTTCATTAAAGGTGTTGCTGGGAATTAATGATTCCCAAAGTAACAATTAAGCAACATCATCGACCAAACGATATGCCTATGAATGTATTCCTAATGTCGAATAATCGGCGATTTTCTCCAATGTTTTATTTTCAAAAGAAATACCGAATCGCTTTGGTGGTAATTCACCATTTATATTCATTAAATAAGAATTAACTAAAATGAGTCCAGATCAAAATCATATTCAAGCTCACACAAAAAACAAAGGCAATTTACATTTTACTGTTGTTGACTTGAATTGTCAGTTTGAAGTTTTATCCATAAACCAATAATTAATTTAGGTTAAACAATTGAAAAGGGAGTTCGGCTTATCAAACTCCTTTTTTTCTCACTATTAACATCAATCAATCCAATGGAAACAGAAAATGAAATTTTACTTAATTTCATCAATCATGATCGGGTAATTGTCCTGCTAGCAAGATTGATATTAAACATTGCTATTGTTTCGGCCATAGTAATTCCAAAGTATATTCTCAAGCAGAGAAAAGAATTCGCTATTTCACTCTACCTGTTCAACTTTGTAATCTTTGTATTGTGCTATGTTTTGAGCAACGCAAAATTGGGATTACCTGCTGGAATTGGCTTGTTTGCAGTTTTTGCCATGCTGCGATTTAGAAGTGAAATGGTCAAACTCCTCGATATGACCTACTTGTTGGTAGTAATTTCAATCGGATTTGTAAATGCGGCCTTTAATGGTTCCGTAAGTTTTGCTGAAATTTTATTGTTAAATCTGGGATTATTTGCCATGATCTACGTGCTGGATCAAACATTATCTCAACCTAAGCTTCAGTGTAAAAAAATTAAATACGGCAATTTGAAACTAATCAAACCTGATGAAAATGAAAGGCTTGTTCAGGACCTGAGAGAAAAGACAGGTTTGAAAATTGAAAAAGTTACTATTGATTCCATAAATCTCAATGAGAATTATGCAACTATTATGGTCTATTACCATGAAAATAAAAATGGAAAAGCTGATAAAAACCTATTAGTAATAAGGAAATTAGATTCAGCGTTGAGGCGAAATCACATTATGAAAACAGATAGCAATTAATACTGCTATCTGTTTTTTGTGCAAACCAACTAAACTTGATTTTTTATTTGAATGCTCCTTCTAAAACCAGGTTCTGGGCGTTTCGATGATATCAGTTCAGATTTATAACCTTTTTCCCGAAGCCATTTTTCTAAACGCATGACTTCATTATTATCCATATATCTGAGTGCTTTTTGATATTCTTTACTAAAAAGATGCTTATCGAAACTAACCTTCTCTAAAATTATCTTGTAGTACTCTAAAAAAGAAATATTCATACAACATATTTTATGGTTATTAAAAAAGAAAAGTGGACTGCCGATCGGATTACCTTAAATTCATTCGGCAGCCCATGGAAATTTTATCCAATTTTAATGGTTTTCACTGGCTTCCTTTTAGCCTCTTCTTTTTTGGGGATCACAAGACTTAAAATTCCATCTGCATATTTGGCATTGATCTTTTCAACTTCTGCAGAATCGGGAAGGTGGAAGGTCCTGTAGAACGATTGAAAACTAAATTCCTGGCGTTCATAGTCCCTGTTTTCCTCCTTGTCTTTTTCAGAAGATTTTTGCGATGAGATGGTCAGAATATTATTATCCAACTCAACTTTAAAATCATTCTTATCCATACCTGGCGCTGCCATTTCCACGTGAAATTCATCGTTTGTCTCATAAATATTTACTTTTGGAATGGTGGTGCCGGTAGCAGAGCTTGATGGCCAATTAAACAAATCCCTGGTGAAGAAATCGTCAAAGAAATTCGATA
>JAJRQT010000112.1 GCA_024280115.1 Bacteroidota bacterium
TCATTATTTTTGGTTCAGAAATGGAAAAGCTAAAAGTTAGTTCGAAATCCATCAGAAATCAGAAAATTAAGAGTGCAATAAAATATTAAAATAATTATATTGCAAAAACGAGAGATGCGTTTTCTTAGTGACACTATATACTGTCCAGTTGCTTCATTGGACCAGGGCGCTGTCCAATTTCTGGTTCTTGCAAATAATTTGCACGTTTCTCTTTTCGGAAAAAATCACCAATGTTGACGCATCATCTACCGGAGAGCCCATACCATGTGCCAAAAGATAGGGAGAGCCCATCACATCCATAGATTGCTGGTCAATGACCCGACCGCCCTTTTAATCAAAACTTTCTGTTTCTATTAAAACAGCATTAGACTTATTGCAAATCCCAGTATTATACAATAAAAAACCTATCAAAAAGGACAATACACTCCTCATTCTGATATGAATCATTTAACCTATAAGTTTATTTGATATTAAAAATACTTAATAATATTTTTGAATTTCCGGTGAGTCAATATAAAATCACTTATATCTGCGATCTAATCGTTAAGTACTTTCTCAGTTATTTCTTGAATTTCATTTAAAAAATTGTTCTTTTTAATTAACAACAAATCATTGACGACCAGAATAAATGCTGTCCATTTGAAGCAAGATTTCCTCTTTTAATTTTTCTGCCTTTGCAGCATGTTTTTTTACAGACTGCTTTCCATATTTAATAAAAGCTTGTTCCAGTTCAGGAGAATCCTCAAACATCCCATAGTCTGTTGTCTGTTCCTGCCATGTTTTCAGTTGCTTTCTCATATTTTCCAGTTCATGAGTATAAGCAGTGTCATTAACCAGATTCATGATTTCAAATGGATCATTAACAATGTCATACAACTCTTCTTCCTGCATGGGCAAAACCAGGGTTTTATGTGCCGGATCAAGCTGATCCCGAGCTTCAAGAATCGCCAGTAACTGAAATATCGGATGCATGGCCTTCCGGTAGGCAGTTGATGCGCTATTTACCGAAAAGTCTTTTTTAAAATTCCGTATATATCTGAATCCCGAACTACGAACGGATCTGCTTTTAAAAAATATTTCCCCTATCCTATCCGAGGCGCTAAATACATATTCCCTTGCAGCTTCTTTGTTTGGCCCCAGGATCGCCCGGCCCTGCATGGATTCCGGTTTATCAATCCCTGCCATGGACAAGGTGATTGCCGAAATATCAATTGCACTGATCAATTGTTTATTCAGTGATCCCTTCGGCAAATAAGCATTCCATTCCAGGTTTTCAGGACAATGAATAATCAATGGTATTTTCAATCCAGAATCATACACGAAGGTTTTTGCACGCGTAAATGGTCTGCCATGATCACTGAAAAAATAAACGATCGTATTTTCTGCCCATCCACGTTTTTTTAATTCATTTAATACCATTCCTACCTGTCCATCAAGAAGCTGGATGGATTCCAAATACATTGCCCAATCTGTTTTTGCCACCATATGATCAGGATAATATGGAGGCAAAGTTACTCTATCAGGATCAATTGTATTTTGAAAGTCTCTTTCAAATGGGCGATGTGTCAATCGAAGATTAACTACTGCGAAAAAAGGTTTCTCAGGATCAATTTGATTCCATTGGTTGTGATCGTAAGCTGCAAATTCCGATTTAAAAGACCAATCGGTTTTACCTGTCCCCGGTTTATCTGTGATATTGGCTGTTTGATATCCATTCCTCCTAAATACTTCATTTAATGGCAAAATAGATTCGGGTAACTGGTTCTTAAGCTCATCAGGATACCTCATATGATGGGCATTAATAGATGTTTGGTACATTCCTGTAGCCAGGGCTGTTCTGCTTGGTGTGCAAACCGGAGCTGTTGTAAACACATTAGTGAATCTTGTCCCATTTTGAGCGAATGCATCCAATACAGGCGTTTTTACTACGGTATTGCCATAACATCCGAGATCTTGTGAAAGATCCTCCGCCAGAATCCAGAGTATGTTGGGTTTGATTTTAGTATCAGGTTTGCATGATGTAAAAAGAATAAATATCAAAATGATGAAATTTCTAAACATGTGAATATCATTTAACCGATTTATATTTATTATAACCAGATATAGTATTTGCTAGAAAAATGATAAGACTATTTTATCTTAAAACCTTAATGAATAACAAATTGATGCAAAAACTAATCTGCCTTAATCGCCTCTGTCCACTCAATGGTAAACTCTGATTTATGGTAACAATACAAGTTTAAAAAGCTGCCTTCAATGCTAGATATTCAGAATTTTTACAATCCCTCCCTTAATCTACAATGTAAATTCCACTTTCTTTTCAAAACCCATATACCCATAGGATATCTTAACTCTTGTTTTTGAAGGAAAATCGAGTTGGAGTTTGCCGGTAAATACTCCTGAGTTTTTACCGGTTTCGTTTACCTGGATTTTGAATGATTCCTTTTCATCTATTTGTACATCGACCCAGGCAGTTTCTTTTTTATTCCAGTCAAGATTTAAAGCTGCTTTCAACTGAATATTCACAATATCTCCAATTTTGGGCATAGTGACTTCGTTTTCCATTTTATCATCATACATCTTAATGTCGTGTGAACTCAGGGTTGAGAAAATAATTGTACTCATCCAGGCTCGATTTGTTACGGCCCACCCTTCGGTAGCATAAGCATAATTGACTCCTTCCGTTCCTGCCATTGGATGGTACGGGAACATATTATCCAAAGGCGTGCCGTCAAGAGTACCCCTTACCAGACCAAGTTTTCCTAAACCATTAGGATGATCAAAAGGCCATCCCACTTCAATTCCGTTCCAATAACCTTTAATGTTAAGTCTTTCAGCGCTTTTGTTACTGTAATGTGCTTCGGCCGGATTTAAGCCAAAAACCTGATTGACCTGTGACCAACCTGTTGCCCGGAGAAGTGAGTCGTTCAGTAAATAGGCAGCAGCAAACATTGATCCGCCAAGCCCTGTATTACCCAATTCTTTGGTTCTGGGATGAGCCCATTCTTCTTTACTGTGTTTTCGATATTGCCAGAAATTATTGGTTTTTTCTTTCATATGCTTTGCCCAGGATTCAAGCTTTTCCTTTGTCCCAAAAGGAGCTTCCTCCGGCGCCACCATTAGAAAAAATGCCAGCGCCTGTGGCGTAATGTGTTCTCCATTTCTGATCCACCACATATGCCTGGGATTGTCAAAATCCCAGTGATCTATGATATCCTGAGCAGCTATCTTTGCATAGGCCAGGAATTTTTCAGGATTCCCATCTTTTTCATTTTTTTCACACAAATACATCATCAGGTTTCTGAATACAGACTGCCCAAAAACATTCCCCATTTCATTGAATTCCTGCCAGCCGACATCCACCCACTTCCGGCTTTTCACATAATACCTGGCTACCTGATCCCGTTCGTATTCTTCCCATTTGCTCAGACAAGCTCTGCGATATCGCTGATATTGCTCTTCGGGTAAATATGGCTTTAGGAAACTGTGCCATCCGGCACATACAGCTGCCAGTTGATCCAGTGTGTTCTGGTAGTCATACGTTTGCAGTTCCTCACCGGGATGACCTAGGTAATAAGGTCTTGGACCTGTTGGCCCATTATAATCGCGATGATGGTAGGCAAATTCTCCATGCCAAAGTATCAGTTTGATTAAATCCGGGGTTTCTGAATCATTAAAATCCTCGTGCCAACGATCAAATAATGCTGGATTGGATGCATAGAGCAGCGTTTCATACAGCGCTTCCAGTGTGTAAGCCCCTCCATCTCTGGAAGGGCCCCCTCCAGCAACCTGAGCTTCATCCGAGTAAACAGGGTTTTTGCTGCCCCGCACATCGATAAAGAACTGATAAGCCAATCTGGACGAAAGTTTTTCCATCAGGTGATCAGCAATCCAGAATGGATAGGATATCCCATGGTCTTCTACTTTTATAATGTATTCTCCTGTTGAAGTGGGATTGAACCTGGAAAAATCTCCGACAAAATTCCGGATGCTACCTGAGTAAAGACTTTTTGCTTTTTGATTTAATGAATCTTTAGCAAAATAGATTTCAAATGAAACACCATCTATTGCCCCATAACACACAAAGCGTTTGGCCTCATTCAAATTGTAACCGGCCTGGTTTACAATTGGGCGAGAGTTTTCCTGAGCCAACAGTAGAGAAAAGATAAAATTTAAAATAATTAAAAAAATAGTTTTCATTTGATTAAAAATTTAAATGTAACATAATAGCTATTGTTTGATGTACCTCAAAACCATAGGAGACGATATTCCTTCATGAAAGTTCAGGTATGCCAAACTCACATTCCAGTTTGCATTATAGACTGTCCAACCTTCACCATGCCGTGGTTTGCCTAATGGGTTAAAAGGATACATTTCAGATCCTGGTAATGAACACAAAGCTCCTCTTACCGTTTCTATTCTGGCACAAACATCCATCCTTGGATCGCCATATGGCCATCCTTGCTCAATCCCTTCAAATCCAAGTTTTGGGTGATTGGCACAATGAGCATTTGCGGGATTTCTGCCATTGAAGTTATCAAAGTGTGCATAAGCTAATTCCACCAACCGATTTCTGTCAGCACCAGCGTCCATTACCAAGGCAACTGATAAAGCGCAAGCAGGAAATCCGATCACATTGCCTGCCTCATTATAACCAGGAAGGGTCCAGTTTTCAGCCATATCAAATCTTCGAAAATCCCATTCATTATCTGACAACGAAATCATTACAGTTGCCCATTCATGGATTTTTTCAGCTAATCCTTTCGGTGCCTCCTCATGATAATTTAGCTGAAAATGAGCAAGGCCTGTTATCAATTTATGCTCGCTTATGCGCTGTCCTTTTGTGACTGTTGGGTCATTCCAGTCAATAGAATCAATAATCCATTGCGTTTGATTGATAGCAGCCTCCATAAACTTATCTGCATCGGGATAATTTTCTCTTTTCGCTACTTCATACATCAACAAATTGGGCATGATCGAGTGTCCCGGACAGTGTCTGCCTTTTGGATTCCCAATTGTTTTGATGACTTCAAAAAGCCCTGATTTGTCCCACCAGACTAATGTAGAATCAAGCACCATTTGATAAAACTCATCACTCACATATTTTTCAAAAGCCGGATATCCGTAAAGAAAATAGGCGAATTGTTCGATGGTCTGGCTGTGCATCTGCCAACCTAAGGGGTCTCCGGAAGGATCTGCTGAAATTGGATTGATGAGGTTCCAGCCAATGCCAAAGCGGATGCATTGAATGATGTCCGGAACATTCATCGATTTGGGTGTTGGAAGATCTGTGTAATATGATTTTACAGTTTCTATTGCATGCTTGTCGTTAGGCTCTTTGATAGGACTAAACTCAGCGGAAAAAATAAACTCTTTGTCCTTTTCCCAGTTTAATGAAACTGGCATTTCTTTAAATTTTTCAGGATTTGATAGATACAAAAGCACCATAGATGGCACTTCGTAGGTGTAATATGTTCCGTCTCGCCAGGCGGTGCCCCCATAAGCGGAGGGATGCGAGCCGACCATACTGCGAGCATCATCCATAAAATCGACAGCAGGTTTATACGCCATTTCCTGAATAGCATGCTTTCCTATTACAAATGAATATGAATCTGTTTCTTCAAATCCATCTCCTGCAACCCGAATAAAATATTCTTTATTGTAGGCATTAGGTGGATTAAAATCTGTGAAATCACCTTTCATATTTTTTAATTTCCCTTCAAAAACAACTTTCCCTGTTTCCTTTTCCAAAATGGAAAACGAGAGGTCAGATTGAGCAGTTGGAACTGTAAAATTTTTTGATGCGTTTAGATTATACGCAACCTGGTTAACGCAAATCCAGTGGTTTTCAGGAAGGAAAGGTTCGGGTTGTTTAACCTCTACCCCTGCTCCAATTTGCGGGACGTCCTTTCCCCATAATGTAATCTCAGATATAATTACAGTAGCAGAGTTTGGGAAAACTACTCTCACCTGAGGTGATCTTTGGGGTAATTCAAAAACTAATCTTACATTATTGGTATAATTGTTTTCAACTACACCTCCTTCAAAGTGGCGCCATTTCCCATCCCTGAAATATTGAAATTCAAATGTCCTGGGGGCGAAACTATTTTGAGTAAGGAAATAGATATGGGCCCCTCCAATAGAAAAATTTGCATTCAGATCAATACTAACACTTCTATCCAGACATTCCTTAGAGCTTTTCCAAAAATTTGTCGGATTCACAAAACCATCGGTAATTTTAGAAGTGCCGATATTTGATTCTAAAGGAACAACAGTGACTACCTTGGTCAAGGCATAATTTAATTGGGCAGTTGCAAATTCAACCGAAGCGATTAATAGCACTGTTCCGATTATTAGCCTTTTCATAATAAATTTATTGTCTTCCATAATTTTAACTACTTGTAAAAAGGATGATTAATGAACTATGCTGCTATTTAATTACATAATTATGCCCCGGAGTCAATTCAAACTCATAGGCATGACGCACTTTCTGGTAGTTTAATTCCTTATCAATTGTTTGATCTAAAATAACCAAGCTCTCCCAAACTGGGTTTTCATTTGAAATGGTACTTTTCAATCCCCCGTCTTTCGCATAAAAAACCATCTCAGATTTCTGTATTACCGGATATATCCTGCCTTTTAGTTGACCATTTATCTCTTCTATAACAATTCCGGTCCCCCCAACAAAAAGCGGTGCTTTATCAAGAGGTATTTGAAAATCATCAAGTGTTACCGGCCCCTGATATTCCTCTCCGGTGTCATAGTCGATCCACTTCCCTTTTGGTAAGTAGATATTTCGTGAAGTAGCTGTGGCATAGTCTGCCCCATACAATGGTCCCGCCAGCAGCGCCTCTCCAATCATCCATTCATAGCTTCGCCTGATGGTGTCTGCAAGACCATATACACCCTTATCGAGAGGATAGGCTAATGGTAGTGGTGTAAAAGTATATGGAAAACCTGAGTGATAGGCTGCCACAGCATTGCTGTAAATATAAGGATGCAAACGGTCATGTAACTTTGCTGCCTCGAGACACAGTTCGTTCGTTTTTTCATCAAAGTTCCAGGGGCCATACCCAAATGCCATAGATGGATTGAGTGCAGCATATTGCGCATAACGGATAAGGTATTTCTTTAGATTCTCTTGAGAACCTTCTCCAAAACGATTAGTTGCCAAGCCTGTGCCACCTACAATGTCCGGATATACATATGGAAATCCTGAAAACCCATATGCCAATCCATTAATTGGCCCTCTGTCCTGAGGTTGATTATAATTGAAATCATTGTATCGATGTATATCGACAGGAGATCCAAGATAGTTGTTACGCCCCATGATATATACACCTTTTTCCATCAATACACGATTGATGGGATCTACTAAATCATCTCTCAAAGTTCCTGAGTGACCAAATAGGTCTTCCTTAAACCCATCAACCCCATAAGCCAACCATTTATCACAAAGCCCAACGTACCAATCAACGGCTCGTGGATTTTGCGAATCCAATAAATAAACCGGAACTCTTGGGAAACCGGGGTGCTTTAGGGCAGGCATATCATTTTCATTTTTAATAAAATAGCCATTCTGTATTCCTTCATCTGTAAACGGGCCTCCGGGAATAAATGCAATGCGCAAACCAATGGTGAATATCAATCCTTTTTTATGGAAGTATTCAATGAATGCCTTTGGATCAGGATACTTTTCCTCATCCCACATACCAAAGCTGGTTGTGGCCTGTAGTTTTTTCGTTGCTTCAGATTTTGTTTCAGAATCATAAGGTGTTCCATGTTTATCAAATTCTCCTGCTCCACTTGGCCAAAACCCTGAACCCACAACCATCCATTTTAGAGGATAACCATAATCCAAATATTGATTGATGTTTTCCGAAACGGTCTTATAGTTGGTATTCCATGACAAAGCGCCAAACGCTTCCCAACCAACACCAAACCATTCATACTTAGGCTTGTCCACCCGATATCCTTCAGAATTTCTGGCCTCAAGGTAAGCTTTGTATATTTCTTTAGGAGAACCCATGAAGTAATAAAAGGCAGTCATCATACTCACACTTTTTGACCCTTGAGCATTCTCTTCATTTGTAATTCTCACCAATTTTTCACCTGGTTCCATGTTTACCTCTGCCAACCCCTGCTGTGGAAAAATAGTAAAATTGCTAATCATGCGATGATGGCCACCAGTAAGAGGATCTACTACAAAATCCTCCAATACAAGATCTTCAGACCCATTACCCGCCGCTGCATGATCGGCCATGCCGTAAGCCGGCCCTAATGGCCCGGTGCGAAGAGTAATTTCATATTTTCCAATTTCTTGTGGGGCTACCGATAATTTAATGGCATGGGGCAGTAGTTTCAAGGTAACTGTGACAGTTGAACTATCTGAACAAATCACTTCAAATTCTAAAAAATCAACCGCTTTGTTGATTAATTCAGTGTCGACAGCATCATATAATATCTCATGGGTCTTTCCTATTTGTAATCCTGAAACAGGATGTGCAGGCGCCAATATGGCGCCATCTGTCTTTTGAAAGCTGTAGCGAAAGCCTTCCTTCTCCAACATAAAACTATATGAATCCAACTCGATTATAAGATGATCTTCACTCTCAACGATTTTTTCTTTTTTTTGCGAACAGGAAAAAAACAGGAAAAATACTAAAAAGCAAAGCATATGATTTACATAAGTATGCTGCGACTTTATAACGTTATTAAATTTCTTATTATAAATATGGAGCATAATGAATAGTTTTAAATTTTTCTTCTAATAATTTCTAATCTCAGGCTTGGCCTGTTGCTTGTAATTAATCAATTTGTTCTAATCTTGCGTATAAACCACATCTTGATAAACTCTTCCCAAAAGGAACTCAATTGTTACCTTGAACCATTACCGAAAAAAATGATTCAAGAAGAAAAAAACCGAATATGAATTTAATCCGGTATTCTCAATATAGTCTTACTTAATTTTTATTAGCTGCATAAAGTCATCATTCTTTGCTACTAAAATAGCTTTTTGATTACCGGTTATTTTAATTATTCCGGCATTTGCGATATTTCCTTTTACATACAATCCACTTTTATAAGGTGTCAAGGGAGTAAAGTTTCCTTTCCCGTCACCTTGTAAATACAGACCAAAGCCGGCATCCTGTCTTGGTGTTTCTACTTCAAATCCATACATATTCCCAAGTAGAATAATATCAGGATTTCCATCAGTGTTTACATCGTCAATTACAATATCACGTACTGTTGTAAGTTGGGCCTTATTTGGGAGTCGTTTTACTTTAAAAGAGCCGGAACCATTATTTTCAAAATAGCATGTAGCGAAATTTTTTGACGTATAATGTAAGGCAGAATTCAGGTTATCTTTCCCATACACCTCCTCCATCCTTGCCGATGCAAAGGAATGATATGTGGAAAATTTATTTAATATGAAAGGCATTTGGGCAGTGCTATAATTCCTGCCTCTTAATGGCCATAATATATCTTCCTGATAATATCCCAATACAATATCTAAAGTACCTGAATTGTCAAAATCCTTACAATAAATCTCAAAAGGCTTGGATTTTGAGCCTTTATATTTAGCATTTAATCCCAGATTACCCACTACCAGGTCCATGTCGCCGTCATGATCAAAGTCTGCTGCATTTATACTAAACCACCATCCTGTTTCCTCCGTCAATCCTGATTCATATGTAAAATCCACTAAGTTTCCATGTTGATTTTTAAATACTTTTACAGGCATCCATTCTCCAACGACAATCAAATCTTCAAAGGCATCGCCATCTATATCAACCCACAAGGCATCCGTAACCATTCCTAATTTATCAATAAAGTTTGTCTTGTCTCTGGTGAATTTTATTGTTCCATCTTTTGTGTCATTGCGCAACAAGAGACTTGTTCCGGGAAATGGGTATTCTCCCGGAATCTGACGCCCGCCGATAAACAAATCCATGTCTCCATCGTGATCATAATCAGAAAAGCGAACAATGGAGCCACTAAATGCCAGGCCTGGCGAAAATGGTTGATTTACTTTAATGAAGCGCCCCTTTCTATTTTCATAAAGTCTGTCAGCATAATATTCATGCCCTTTTACATTTTCGTTTCCACCACTTACGACATAAAGATCTAAATCTCCATCGTTGTCTGCATCGAAAAAACATGCTCCAACATCTTCATGACTTGCATCTTTTTGCAAATCAGTTTGATTTGAATACGCAAATCCTCCATGATTATTTTGAAGAAAAAGCGCTCCGCTTTGGCCCTTAGAACCGCCAGTAAAGAAATCATCTAAATTGTCATTATTAATATCACCAATCGCTAAAGCCGGACCTCCCTGAGACATTTTATATGGCAGGAGTTTTTCACGGACAAAATCGTTGAAACTATTTTCATGATGTTGATGTGCTAATCCAACTGTTTCGGTCAGATCAGAAAAAAGTTTGTGCTCATCAGAAGGGCTACTATATTTTGTAGCCTCTTTATAGTTTAGCGTTAAGGTCTGATTTGCCTGTATGTCGGATATTTCCTGGGCTCTTCTATCCGGCCAAATCACTTTCAACTGGTTGACTGAATCCTGATTTCCCAGTCCAAAGTGCATTATCTTATCGACTGATGATTGAAATCCCCTTGTGAGGTATTGCTCCAATATTTGCTTCCCGTCCCGTGTTTTAATTATCACACGGGTACCAATCCCATCCGGATTTTTCTCCTGACCTATTAGGTGTATTTTTAGGTAATTTCCCAACCCAAGTTGGGTGCTGTTATTCCTGTAGATGAAAGCCCTTTCATCCATATTATTGGTGATAATATCCAAATCCCCATCATTGTCAAGATCAGCAAAAGCAGCGCCGTTAGTCGCCGTGAGTTTTTCGGACGTCCAAACTCCGTTTTTCTTTTCAAACTCCAGATCATTTTTATTTTCAAAGAAGTAGTTGTCCTTTTTTCTATCCGGCATTTTACTTAGTAAGTCAACAATAAAATCTCCTGTCAACTCTCTTTTTATCTGCTCAATTAATTCATGTTGATCCCGCCCTGATGACCTTTTTTTTATATCATTAGTTGCATTTTCAATCTGATCATGAAAGGCTTTCAGTCTCTTACTTTTATAAAGAATGAAATCAATATTTCGAAAATCTCGTTTTATTCCATTGGATACAAATAAGTCTTTATCGCCGTCATTATCCATATCGAAAAATAATGGCCCCCAGCTCCAATCTGTTCCGGACATACCGGCAAATTCTGCAATGTCAGAAAACATGGGTCGGTTTGATCCGGCTTCACAACCATTGTTCAATTGCAATGTGTTGTACATATATTGATGGTGGAATCCATTATTTACCAGGAAACTAAACTGATCATTATTCATACCGCGGAGACTGGCCTTCATGGTATAATTATCTTCCGCGGCCATATCAAGAGACATAAAATCCAACCAGCCGTCATTGTTGAAATCTGCTATGTCATTGCCCATGGAAGAAATGGAAATATGACCTGTCGAAGTATTAAGTATTTCTTCAAAAGTTCCATTTTGTCTGTTTAGGTATATCCTGTCTTTGTCGGTGAAATCTTGTGCTATTATCACATCAGGCCAACCATCATTATTTAAATCTCCAATGGCGACGCCAAGACCAAATCCTATGCCATTATTAATCAAACCTGCGTTTTCAGAGACGTCAGTAAATTTTTCATTATCATTTCTAAATAAACGATCACTGGTCAAATCAGATGTTTCAAATCTCAATTGTTCCATATTACCCTGAATGAGTTCGGGATTTGTGTTATGGTTAATTAGAAACATGTCAAGGTCCCCATCCTTATCATAGTCAAAAAAGGCCGCCTGTGTAGAATAATGAGGTAAATCCAGATTAAATTTCTTTGCTTGTTCACTAAATATTGGTATACCTTTATCGTTATTTCCCAGGTTAATAAGGAGTTCATTCCTTCGATTATTTGGATTGCTAAATACTCCGGATTTACAGATATAAATATCAAGTTTTCCATCACAATTAATGTCCACCATGGTGGTGCCTTGAGGAAAACCGTATCCACCTTTTGCTCCGGATATTAGAGTAATATCAGTAAACCTAAGGTTGCCGTTATTAAGATATAGTTGATTGTCAATAAGGTTAGCAGCAAAATAAACCTCTGGTAAACCATCATTATTCAGATCCCCAACAGAAACACCGGCGCCATTGTACAAATATTCATAGGCATAACCGTTCATTATAGCATTCTCATTCACTCGATTAATAAACTTAATGTTAGTAACGGAATCATACAGAATATCAAATAACCTGTTTTGGGCAGTGATTTCCTTTCTATCGAAAATTTTATTCGACAAGGAAAATCTGTCGCAACCTGATAACGCAAAAAGATAAATTGCAGCAAGAGAGTATAACCATTTATTAACATGCATCATCTAATAATTCATTTTATCTTTTGTTTTTGTGAAACCAAAAATGATTGATTTAATATAGCGACTTGATGTGATAAAAAGTAATTAGGGAATTTATCCCCTAATTACTAATCTAATTATATTTTGAGATCAATATTGTTTTTAATAACCTCCCGGATTTTGTGTTACTAACCCTCCTGTTGCATCAATTTCAGCTTGTGGAATTGCCCACAGATAATCTCTAGCAGGATTGAAAGGGCGTTCCTCTACCTCTCTATAATCCAAATTTCCTTTTTGATTGCGTTCCTGTGATGGAGCCCCGGAATAATCTATAAATCCGTCATCATCGATAGCCGGAACAAATCCAAGAGTCCCACCAATTTTACTCCATCCATTGGCAGGTGATCCATACAAGGTAGTATTCATTACTTTTTCTGCTATTCTCCATCTTCTAATATCAAAAAGTCGGAAGCCCTCATCTGCCAGCTCAACTTTCCTCTCCCGACGGATGATCTTTCTCAATTCAGACTGATCCATAGTAGTTATTTCGGGGTAATTTGCAATATCATCCCGGGTCGTTCCATAAGCTCTGGCCCTTACATCATTTATTGCATCCAGCACACTCTGATCAATATTTCCGCTTTCAATTTTTGCTTCTGCATATATCAATAACACTTCTGCATATCTCATAAGAATGATAGACATCTCTGATCGATCTGCATTTCCATCTCCCATAAGCGCAGGCTCATCAGAGAATTTCTTCCAGTTATAGCCTGTATAAGCGCCGAATTCATTGGCTCCAGAGGTTGTAAAGGATTGACCGCTAACAGGGTCAACTTTTGTAATTCCTCTAAAATCGGCAGAGTTCACATTTAGTACCCTTGCAACTTTGGCGTCACCCTCAAATCGCCAGGTGGCAATACTATCTGAATTGGTTTCAAAGATATGGCCCGTCCATTTTTCACCCGGAACAACAATTGAGGCTTTCAGTCTTGGATCCCGATTGTCATAAGGATTGGCCGGATCAAATGCAGGATCTTCATCAATAGGCAGTCCATTGGTAGTTTCATAGGAATCCACCGTTTGTTGGGCCGGAACAAGTTGCGCCCAACCTCCATATCTCGTTCCCTGACGTCTTGGTAAACCATGTGTAGTAGTTCCATCCTGATAAGACAGATCAAATATGACTTCATTTGATCCGCTTCCAGCAGCAGTGAATAAAGCTTCATAAGCAGGGAAAAGATCGTGAGGGCCATCCATTACTTTGGATGCCGCTAATTCGGCAAGTGACCAGTCGCCATTGTATAGTGCAATTCTTGCCAGAAGACCATTGGCTGCATTGGCTGAAGCACGGCCGTGGTCGCCACCACCCCATGTGTCCGGCAGATCCGCAATAGCTGTTTGCAAGTCAGCTGTTATATTCGCCACAATATCGGCTTTAGGAGTTCTGGCCAACTCAATACCATCCAATGAAGATGCCACTTCCGTCCTGTAAGGGACGTCTCCAAATAGCTCCACCAGATAGGTATAAAAGAAAGCTCTTAAAAACAGAGCCTCGGCCCTTATTACTTTAAATCGATTGGGATCTGAATTGTCCATTGCCTTTTCCATATTGTTTAAAAGGTTATTGGACCTTTGAATTCCCTGGTACATCCTGTTCCAGAAGCCATTGGCTAAACCATCAGTGGATGTCATTGCTCCGGTGGTAACGGTGGCCGTACCACCTACATTTCCCCGACTAAACCCCAAATCTGTTACATGGTCCAAAACTTGTGGAAAGGGAACAGATCTCACATAGTTTGCAGAGGCATATATACCTGCCAGGGCGATTTCCAATTGAGCCTCTGTCGCAAAAAAGGTTGCATCAGTAGGAGAGCTTGGGTTATCTAAATTAAGGATCTTATCCTCACAAGCTAATAATGACATAGCTATTAACCCAATAAATAAGAATCTATATATCTTTTTCATGATTAATAATTTTACAAATTAGAAATTAACACTTAGACCTGCTGTATAAACAGAGGTGATAGGATAAAAAGCGCCATACGTGAAATTAGGAACTGTTGGATCTATCCCCTCAGGTAAATTATCTGAAGTAAACAGGTTCTGGCCAGACACATAAAGCCTTAAGTTCCTTATACCGGATTTTCCAAATAAATCTTGTGAAAACGTATAACCAAGCGTGATATTTCGAAACCTAAAATAGGATACGTCAAAGAGCCACTGCTCACTGGTCCTCCAGTTGTTGTGTGAACTTCCCGGGGTAAGCCGTGGATAAGAAGCGTCTGTATTATCCGGAGTCCATGAATCCTGTTGCCACTCCTGAATCTTGCCCGCGTTAAAGAATGCATAGGCAACATCTCCCGAAAGTATGATTTGTCGTTTCCCAACACCTATAAATGAGGCGGAAAAGTCAAAATTTCTGAATGACGCTGTTAAATTTAAACCCCAATTCACTCTTGGAAGGGAATTTCCTATAATAACACGGTCGTCATTGTTTACGATACCGTCTGCCTCATCAGGGATGCCATCGCCATTGTTGTCTATAGTAAGTTGATCTTTGTATCGCACATCACCAGGCTCTACAGGTCCAAACTGTTGTACGGGAGCTCCGTCAATTTCAGCCTGATCACCAAACAATCCTACTACCTCAAGGCCATAGATAGATCCCATTGATTCGCCTACCCTGATTATCTCTCCTCCGGGCGGGAGTTCTGTTAGACCGCCAAGTTCTGTGACCGTATTGATGTAGTCTGAAATATTGAAATTTATTCCGTATTTAAAATCTCCAATATCATCATTCCAATTAATATCCAGATCAAATCCTTTGTTTTCTACACTACCGACATTTTGCACCGGCGGCGCCAAACCTAAAGAAGTTGGCACTGTTGCATTTAATAATATATCAGAAGTAGTCCTTATATAATATTCGCCGGTTAAAGCCAACCTATTCTCTAAGAAGGATACATCTACAGCAAAGTTTAATGTTTCTGTAGTTTCCCATTGAAGATTTCTGTTTGCTAAAATGGTTTGGGCTCCTCCTGTAATTGGTACCCCTCCAATAATTGGATTGGCAATCCCTACTTGAAAAGTTGATTGGTATGGGAAATTACCAGCTATCTGTTGATTCCCAAGCTGTCCCCATGAAGCACGTAATTTCAAGTCAGAAATTACGTTTGAAGAAGAAAGAAATGCTTCTTCCGCAACTCTCCATCCAAATGAAAATGCTGGAAATATGGAAACTCTGTTCTCAGGAGCAAAGCGTGAGCTTGCATCTCTTCGTATATTGGCCTCGAACAAATATTTGTTTTTATATGAGTAGTTTACCCTGCCAAAAAAGGACTCTAATCCATTTTGAGTTTCATTGCCTCTGTTCAATTGCGTATCTGCATCTCCCAATGACAACTGCTGAAATTCCTGCAACACATAATTTTTTCTGCTCGCATCAAACCAGCTAAAGTCATTTTTCAATATCTCATACCCAAGCGTAGCGCCAATGTAATGATCATTGAAATCTTTACTATAATTTATAATAGCATTGAAATTGTTCTGAAAACTTCTTTCATTTACTTGAAACAATGAATTTTGATTTGGATATATTCCACTTTCAGATAGATCTTGCCATTCATATTGAGCTGTGAACCTTTTAGAAAAATAGTCGTTGTATTGTGGCGCAAACATTACTGAAAGTACCAACCCATCTACCGGTCGGTAGTTGGCTTTCAACAATCCCCTAAAATAGTTAATCCGATTTTCTTTTATTCCGCCGGCGCGAGAACTGGCTACAGGATTTTGTCCACCCCAACCAGGCCCCCATGTTCCATCTGAATTAATCGCTGAAAACAATGGCGGTACTCTATAGGCTTGTCTGGTAATTAAATTAAGCCCTGCTGCAGCTTCATTCTGTATGGATCGCCTGAAGTTTAGGTCAAAATTAATATCAAATTTTTTGCTGATTTTCAGATCAGTATTAAATCGTCCATTGTATCTTTTGAAATCGAAATTGGGAATATTGCCGTTCTGATCCATAAAAGATATTGACGCTGCCACCTTAGCCATTTCTGAGCCTCCGTTGACCGAAAACCTATGATATTGTTGAAATCCGTTTTCACTAAATACATCATTTACCCAGTCGGTATCAGGACTTTCATCAGTTCCTCTTGTGGCCGCATAATTAGCAATAAAAGCGTCATCATACGTGCCTGGGGTAGCCTTATTTACATTTTCTATGTATCCCAAACCATCCAGATACTTTAAGTTTTGAGTAACGCGTTGTACACCAAAATAATTACTGTAATTTACCCTGACGTCTCCGGATTTTCCCCGCTTTGTTGTAATAAGTATAACACCATTTGCGGCTCTAGATCCATAAATAGCTGCTGCAGCCGCATCCTTAAGTATTGAAACATTTTCAATATCATTTGGATCTACGCCATCAATGTCGTCCGGAATTCCATCGACAAGGATTAAGGGATTATTTTTCCTTGCAGTACCCAACGTGCCAAGCCCTCTGATACGAAGTGTTGCATTATCAGATCCGGGTTGTCCACTGGATTGAGTTGCTACCAATCCCGGAGCCAGGCCGGCCAAAGCCTGGGATGTTTGAAATACTGGTTGCTTTGCAATTTCTTCATTTTTTATTGTGGATACAGAACCAGTCATATTGATTTTTTTTTGTGTGCCATAGCCAACAACAACAATTTCACCAAGCGCTGTAATATCCTCATTCAATGTAACATTTATAACCGATTGGTTTTCAATAACTATCTCCTCTGATACAAAACCAACAGAACTAAATAGAAGAATACTGGCAGATTGATCGACACTAAGTGCGTATTTTCCTTCAACATCAGTAACAGTGCCGATAGAAGTACCCTTAACAATAACATTTACACCGGGAAGCGGACTCCCGGTATTTTCAGAAACAGTGCCAGTAATGGCACGTTCTTGCGCTAAAACAATGCTGCTCGAGAACAGCAGCAATAGTAGTAATTGTAACTTTCTCATAATTTTAAAATTTAATTGAACATAGTTTTTAAATAATTTACATTAAATGAATATGAAATAATGAAGCAGGCACATCTCCGGAAGGATGCTCCAACTCAATCTTTAATCCGGCAGTATTTACCGGCACCGGGAACGCAATTCTATTTATAGTTTGATGATTTTCTGACTTTTCATAAATGATCTGCTCATTGCAATTTCTGATTTTGTAATCCCTGACTACAAAAGGTACTGTTGTTTCCGGATGGCCAAGTAATGATGACTCCAGGGGATGATCAAAATCTGAGTCAAAATGCAGTTGAAGTCCATGAATTTTTTGGATATCTTTCCATCTCAATTCAATTCTCGGATTGGGATCAGAAAGATCAGCTACCCAGGCATTACTTGCGCTTGAAGGCCTGGTAAATCCATTGAGCAGGTTTTCAGCATTAAACCCATCAATTGGCGGATTGATTTTAAACGCCATGTTATGCCCTTCCGGTCTTCTTTCAGGTGTCCAAAACTCAAAGGAATCAACCCCAATGCCCTTGGGTGGTATTTGAGTCCCATTATTTGAAACCGCTTTGTTTGTCTTATTAATAACACTAAGGATTCCTGATTGCCTTTGATTGCTACCTTTTACCTCAACCGATTCATTTTTCAATAATGTAATAAATCCATATTTATGCTCTTTTAAGGAACGATTAAAATTAAAATTAACCCGTTGTTCACCGGGGTGAAGCGGTATTTGAACTTGCTCCAATATAATCTCCGGGGTGTAATTCTTCGCATTTTTACTTGCCCTCAACTCACACGTGATTTCTGTTTTTTCCTTTGATCTCAACAGTAACTCAAATCCATAATTAACACCTGCCTTTAGAGGCAGCAATTGTGCAAAAGATTTATTCAATGAAATCCAAGGACCGTTCTCGGGCAAATGAGTTAAAGCGTATTGACTTGAAGGAATCAGTTCTGCTTTTGATAATATACTTTGTGAAATATCAATTGGAATATCAGGGATGCTTTGTCCGTAAATATTGAGCTTTTGTTGGAGTTCGCTAATCTTATTGTTGGCTAGCAAATCTTTAGGTGTCATTTGGTATTCCTTACACATAGCTGCTGCCATACCCACTACCTGCCCGCCGTGAGAACATGTCGCCATCACCCTGGTAGATCCAAATGCAACATGCGTGGCGCTGATAATCCTGCCGGCATAAAAAAGGTTTTTTATATCCCGGCTTATAAAGCATCGATATGGTATTTGATACACTCCCTTGGAATGAAATTGATTGCAACCCGGTAATTTGCTATAAACTCCATCGGCAGGATGAAGATCTATGGACCAACCACCAAAAGATACTGCATCATCAAATTCTGTTTGCTCTACGACATCCTGCTGCCTGAGCAGATAATGACCTTCAAATCTCCTGCTCTCTCGTTTTCCGGGTATGGTTGCAACCCACTCAAGTGTAAGGTTGTCAACATCCTCAATTTCTCCACTATTCTTTATATAATCCCAAATTCCATAGACAACCTTCCACAATTCCCATTTAATTTTCTCAGTATCATATACCGTATCAAGTCTTCCGCCGTACTCGATCCACCACAACCAGCAACCGTGATCATCTTTATTGAGTAACTTATATCTGATCTTTTTGATATCTCTGAGTGCATAGTCCGGGGCAACATATTTTACAGGCTTGTCTCCACTTTTGCTATAGAAATACATGGAATGCCCCAGCAACTCTCCATAAGATTTGTCAGGTGCGAAAAGTTCTCCAAATTCATCTTTTGACTCAGCGCCCATTCTAAAGGCTGCACCAGATTTAAATGCAACAATTCCATCTCCCGATGCATCACAAAACAATGGGGCCTTGATTATATATTCGGTGGAATTTTGACTGCAAAAGGCCTCTAGTTTTTTAATTGTACGTGAATCTGATTTTTCAAGGTTATAAACGGCTGTATTTAGCAAAAGTGTGATACTGGGCTCATTTGTGACCTTTTCCAGCAAAATTGTATCAAAGATGAGTGCATTTCCTTCCTTGTTTCGATACAGATTTTCTAACAAGATTTCATCAATTACACCACCTTCTCTGGCCCATCGATTGTTATTTCCCATGTGTGAGGTAGCGCCAAGAATCCATAGCCTTACCTCGCTTGAGGCATTTCCTCCCAGAACAGGTCTGTCCTGAACAAGGATTACTTTTATGCCCGCCCTTGCTGCTGTGATAGCAGCGCAAACACCCGCCATGCCTCCGCCCACAACTGCAAGGTCGGCATCAAGAGCCACCCTAAAACTATTTCGTGTTTCTTCACTATATTTTCCCCTGATCATTTTTCTAAAGATTTTATGCGCCATGGAAACATGGCTATTGCTATCAAGGAAATGATCAGTCCCATCCCAATCACTAACAGATTGGCATAATCAGCTATGATCCCCAATCCAATTAACAATACCCCTATGGCCGATATTCCCAAAGCAATAATTGTTCTTCCTTTTTTATTTGTTGTATCAGAAGTCGCAGCTTCCAATGATTCACTTTTAATTCTTTTCCCCTGAATATCCAGGTATTTGAGATAAGCTTTTGGCTCTTTTTTTGACGCTAAAAAATACAGTTCAAACGATACGAGTAAAATGAAAGGAATCAATACGCCAACCATCATCTCGGAACTACGAGCTAGTGTAAATCCAAATAAACCCGGAGAAATGAATTTGAAAAAGACATTTAGGGATAGGCTGAGTATTGTGGTTGTCAAAATGCTTTTTCCCGTTTGATTTTTTGAAAATAATGCCCAAATAGGGGGCAGAAACATCGCTCCACCAGTCAATGCGCCGACACTCAAAACCACTTCTACAATCCCTCCCATAATTGGCACAAGCAGGGCAACCATGATTGTTAACGCACCAAAGAAAATTGTCGCCAACCTGGCCACATTCATGGTGGTATGTTCAGAGGCATTTTTATAGATTCTTTTAAAAATATCGTTTGTGAAAACTCCGGCAGATATATTTAAGGTGGTATTTACAGAACTCGAAGTAGCGAAGATCATCCCTCCAAGCATAAGCCCCAATAATCCTGTAGGCAATACCTCTTTGCAAATCAAAAGGTAGGCGCCCTCATCCGCCAATCCTTCCAGATTTGGATTCACAACTCTATAAATCATCGGGGGTAGCATCCAAATTAAAGGACTGATCAAATACAAACCACAAAACAACCAGCCAACTTTCTTAGCCTGCTTTGGAGAGGCCACAGAAGTATATCTTTGGACATAAGCCCAGTTTCCACCAATAAAGACAATGTGATAAAAAACCATAGCAGCAATAAAAGTCCATGAATACTCCTCATTGACCAGATTAAAAAAATCATCCGGAGCATTTTGAATAAAATTATTAAGGCCATCTACTCTTTGAAGTGCAAGTGGAACTACTATTAGTACGGCAGCAGTCAACACGATGAATTGCAAGACATCGGTAACAATTACAGCCCAGAGACCTCCCACAGTAGTATAAATAGTAATAAGAACACCAAGACCAATGATGCTGTAATAAAGAGGAATCCCGGTGGAAACTTCTACTATTTTTGCTACAGGATAAAGGAAAGCACCTGTAGTTACCATGGAAACAATCAAGAAAAAATACGTATAAAGCTTCTGGGTATTATACCCTAATCGTTCGGTTATAAACTGGGCTACCGTAATGACTTTAGTTTTATTCCATTTTGGGGCAATGAATAGTGCAATAACAATTCCGGCAATACACATAGTCACTTGTATAATAATAGCCACAAAACCATCCGTATAGGCAATTGACCCCCAAACAACAAAAGTTCCTGCTGAAAAGAAGCTCATGAATAAGGATAATCCACTTATCCAGTAAGGAACTGCTCCACCTGCAGCAAAAAAGGATTTCATGTTTTGCCCGGATTTGGCAAAAGAGATTCCGGTTATAAAGACAACCAATGAAAAAATAGAAATAGTCCAAATATCTAAAGTGGTCACAATTTTGGTTATAAAACTTTAAGAAAGTTAGATGGGATTTACATTAATCGCATAATGATTTGAGTGAAATAATTTCGAAACCGTTTTCGAAACCGTTTTCGAAATCCGAAACCGTTTTCGAAAAATTGATATATTTGTAAAACACTCGATAAAACTCTTATGAAACATGTGACAATTAAGGAAGTAGCGAAAAAACTTAACGTCTCTGTATCATCTGTTTCTAAAGCATTTAATGATAGAAATGATATAAAAAAGGAAACCAAAGAACTTATCCTGAAAGTAGGAAAAGAAATGGGATACCATCCTAATCCTATTGCAAAAAAGCTTTCCCAACAAAAAACTTTTAATATTGGAGTAATTGTACCCGAATTTGTCAATGCTTTTTTTCCTGAAGTTATTATAGGTATTCAGGATGTGTTTTTAAAAAGAGATTATCAGGTTCTAATCATGCAGTCCAATGAATCTTATGAAACCGAATTAAAAAATGTGCAAACTCTGGAGGGAAATATGGTGGATGGGCTTATCGTGTCACTTTCACGGGAAACACATAATTTAGAATATTTCAAATCATTAATCAACCAAGGCTATCCAATTGTTTTTTTTAACAGGTACAATGAAGACCTTCATGCATCAAAAGTAATCTTTGATGACTTTAAATGGATGTTTTTTGCCACAGAGCATCTAATCAAACAAGGTTTTGAAAAAATATTCCACCTATCGGCATACCAACATTTATTATTGGCAAAAAATCGAATTCGGGGATATAAAAAGGCTATGAGTAAATACAAGATTGAAATTGAACCGGATTGGATTGTAGAAACAGGATTATTTTTAGAAGAAGGTGACGCCGCGATGCAAAAACTTATCGATGAAAATAATATTCCGGAAGGCATTACTTGCGGAAATGACATGGTTGCCATTGGCGCCATGCGTACGATTAAACGTAACGGACTCCATATTCCGGAAGATATCGCTGTCACAGGATTTACTGAGACGCCGTTAGTCGAGTTAGTCGATCCTCCGCTAACAAGTGTCATTCAGCCAACACACGATATGGGAGAAACTGCTGCGAAATTGTTGTTGAAGCAAATTGAAAATGATTCCCCAATTCCTGAAACTGTTATATTGAATGGTATATTAAATGTGAGGGCATCTTCAATGAAAAAGGAATAGCAGTAATACACAAAAAGGACAGACTAAGCTTATCCTGATAGTTTTGGAGATGATTCGAGAAAAAAATATACTTAGTCATTAGCACCAAAATAGTTATTAGTTTAAACAGAAGTGTTCAATTTTTTCAAGATTTTTTAATAGAGATGAATATAGCCTTGATAAAAACCCAGGTGACTGATGATCTCCTCTCAGCCCCAGGAAAAGGATTATGTGATACTCAATTAGGAGTGGGAGGTTATTTGTATGATCTAAGAAGATTCAAGCAGGCTGTAACACATTATAACACTTCCGTCTTGAGTGTATTGTATGATAAAAAAAATGCTGGCAAAAAGGTTGCCGAGTATATTGACACCATTGACTTTGCAGGATGCACTGGAGACTGCCAACATTCATTTGCTAGAAAGCTTGGTCCTGAGGTGAATTTAATTTCAAAAAGACCTTATCGCTCCCCCACCATAATATCTCGGATGTTGTATTTGGTGGTGGGGTGAATATTGCCTTTCATTTGTAGGAGCTGTCAAATAAAGGATGCATCACTATTTCAAGTACTGTTTACAATGATGTGAACATATATGTAGGCATAATAGTGAAATCACATTGTTTCCAACAAATGACTGAGTTCAAACCGATTATTAATCCCCAACTTCCCAAATATATTTGAAGCGTGCTTTGAAACTGTTTTTTCGGCAATAAATAAGGTATCTGCGATTTTTTTATATTTAAATCCCCTATTTAGCAGTTCCACTATATCAACCTCCCTTTTAGTCAGATTAAGTTTTTTGCACTTTTCCTCAAAAGACAGTGTTTTAATATTAGATAAACTGGCTTCATGACCGTTACTTAAATTTTTGAACGCCTGGTCAACAAAGGCTAACTTCTGATTGGTAACATTGGATAAAATGGAATCGATTTTATATTTCAATTCTGGAAACTGAAGGGGTTTTGAGATGAAATCTACCGCACCGAGTTTTAACCCTTTTAACTTGTCATCACGCGTCATAATAGCGGTTAAAAAAATAAATGGTATGTGCTGATATATTTTCTGATTTCTCAATACCTCAATCAATTTATATCCATCCATATCATCCATCATAATATCGGAAATGATCAAGTCAGGTTTTGGGATGGTTTTCAGCTTTGAAATGGCTTCAACTCCATTTACTGCCACATATACATTGTAAAATTCTTTAAGCTTTTTAATCATTAAATTTAACAATTGGATATTGTCCTCAACCAATAGCAAATTTGGATTGCCAGGATTTGACACTTCATCCTTTAACTTCACACTGGAATGCAGTCCATTTGGATAACCGTTCACTTTATAGGGAACCGGTTTATCGTTTTGGTCATTTTGATGATTTTTCAATACTATGGTTATCCCCGTGCCAATACCCAATTTGCTTTTCAATTCTATTTCTCCGTTTAGGCTTTCGACTGTTTTATTTACCAATGAAAGACCCATGCCGATCCCCTGGACATTGCTTTTCTTGCGGTTGACCTGGTAATAAGGTTGAAATATCTTAGCTTGGTGTTTCTTGGAAATCCCACGCCCATTGTCGCTTACATTGAAGTAAAGTAGCTCAGTGGTCCGTTTTAATTCAACCTCAATCAATCCGTTTTCATTCGTGTATTTAATGGCATTTTCAAGCAAATTGTTAATGATCCTGTTAATTGCCTCCGGATCAGCTTTAATATGAATATTAGGCTCGACATGCTCCCTGATTTCAATCCTTTTTTGATTGGCCCATGACTTGAATAATTTCAGGTTATCTCTTAAAATAGCGCTAAAATCCGATGTGATTGAATGATCATATATATGAATGCCTTTATCTATCTTATGCATATCAAAGAAGTTATTCATGTTCCTGTTCAGATGGTTTAAACTCATCTTTGTAATATCCAATTCCTCGCATGAATCGTATTTTTCAATGACTTCATCCAAATAATTATTGATCAGTGTCAGTGGAGTTTTGGTTTCATGAACAAGGTTAATAAATGTATTTATTCGTTGTTCGTTGGCCATTTCTAATTGTCTTGTACGCTCCTTTACTCTAGCCTGTAAGGTCTGATTATTTCTTTTAAACTCCTCCCTGGATTCTAATATCAGATTATAATCCTTTCTTGATTTGATGATGGCTGACCTGACGAAAAGAATTGACATGATCAGGAATCCTGTATTGGTTGTAGAATTTTCAACTACCTGACTGCCATCAAAAAGTACAATGATTGGCAAGGTTGCCCATAATAATACACTCACATAGATGCCGATGATTTCTTCCCGATCGATTTTATCTGTATTTTCCTTATACTTTTTCCATAATGACCTGCTCAAGGTATAGACATACAAAACTGAAAAAACTATGGGCATGATTACAACTAGTCTTCTACTAAAATCTACATCTCCCCAAATCATATATGGCACGATAAACAAGCCAATAAATGGAAGAAGCAAAAACCATATGGATCCCTGAACAGCATAATATTTAAGCTTTTCAAGATTAAAAGTCTTGTAGATATAATACACAAAATACATGGAGACACTTATGCCACTGTAATAAGCCAGAATAATTTGAATATTTGTAGGCAATGAAAAATTTTCATCCGGGAATAAACCACTCATTACATTGTACTGGATCAGAAATAATAACAGGATCAAATACCGTAACCTACTTTTATCACTTGGTCTTGATAAAAAATAGATGATCATAAAAAAGAGCATAGCGCTTTCAAAAATTGTGATCAAAAAAGTCACAATATGCATATTAGTGTTCATAAAGGTCATAATTAATCTATGGTTTTGGTTTCAACATTAAATATAATTTATAACCAAGGTCTAATTCCTTGAAAATTTTAAATCCGTATTTTTTATACCACGGTAAGTTTTTTAATACCGAGGTTTCAAGATAAAAAGGTCGTGTTTCTTCATCGTACTTATGTAACACTTCTTCAATTAGTGAAGATCCAATTCCTCTTCCTTGTTCACCTGGTAGCACACCTATAAACCATAAATAGAAAAATGGCTCTTTGGGGTGGTTCTTTTTTAATAACTTTTCCCTATTCATCACTTTAAAAGACCGGAATACTCCAACACTGTTAATTGCCAATTTTAAATCCAACAGCAGCTCTTTTATGCCTCCCATCTTCTTTTCAGGATGTAATATCAATGCACAGGCCTTATCATCATCTGAAATGAATATTTGCCCTTTTATCAGGCAAACTTCAAAGCAATACCTCATTAACCCTCTGATTCGTTCTTTGCGCTTTGAATCCTGCCTTACTATATAATTTATACTCTGATTATCATCAAAAGACTTCCTCAAAATATCAACAACAAGTGATTTATATGTGTGGTCTGCCAACTTCATTTGTCCAAAAACTTATTTTGTTTCTGTGATATTATTTCCTTGATGGAATCTTTATGCTCAATAAAAAACTCCTCCAGAAGGTGTGAGGCAAGGTACGATAATTTTAGTTTCGTATGGGTCTTCAACTTTGTAAACACCTCATGAATGTCAGAGTCAACGTAAATGAATTTATCAATTTGATACTGATCCTTTGCATTAATATCGCGTACAATTTCAAGAAATCTGCTTGTAGATTTTCTGTTAGCTTCATATGATTTTTGAGCCTGATTCTTCATCGACTCTCCTAGTGAACGGTCACCATACATTTTCTTATTTGGATCATTAACTATTCTTTGTCCTGAACCGTCACCTTGTTTTGAAATATTTCTCAATTCAGCGGTCAATGATTTTATATCTATTGATTTTGATTTCATAGTTAATCTGTAATTGATATTTTAGAAGGTTGGTTGCTCAAATAGGTATTATAAATAAACTCATATGCTTCTTTAATGGCACCCAGCGCATTTTCAGAAATAGTGAAACAATCCAAACGTTGCAATGAAATTCGATCAGGAATTTCTGGTGCTATATGCCCAAAATTTGATAAAGCCTCATTGACCTGCTCTTTAAGGGAATAGTTTGCAGTAGCTTTCAACCGGTTCGGTAGGAAAATAATTGGTGCGTTCATGTTTATATGCCTGATTATCTGGGCAAATATAATGGTGCTTTCAAAAGTCAGTTTATCATAACTAAATGGGCACAGAATTATATCAGCCTGTTCAAATACCAGCACCAGATTGTTATCATCAATTTTCCCAGGGAGATCGATTATTACATATCCGGTTGTGCTATTTAATTTTTCAAATATAGAAGAAAATGTTTCAAGATCAAGTTGCAATACTTCGTACAATGGATCATTATCAAATATTTCGAGATCCTGATTCCACTTGGTTTTTATTGATCCCTGAAAATCCATATCAAGAATCAGAAGCTCTTTTTGCTTTTCCAGGGAAAGATAGTTTGATAATAAGATTGCATGCGTAGTTTTTCCTACGCCTCCTTTTTGGTTACCTATGATGATGTTCATTTTTATAGTTGTTTGGTTGAAAATTATATTTGTCTTTGTTTCCCTTTTTTCTTCTTCCTCTTTCCATGATCATTGGATTCATTGATAGACAGATCAAATAACTGAGCCAATTGAGCAGCTGGATTACTGGTATGTTGGTGATGGTTGATTTCCTGAATTTCCGTTTTATCCAGGTGACTGACATCTATATGTTTGAAGTCGAGTGTATGATCAGGGATCAACCTTCTGATTTCAATAAGTTGTTTGTTTGCTCTATCCAGTAGAAAGTAATCGTTTTGAAATCCGATTACTTCTAAATTTTTTGATTGCAAAAGCTCATTTGCCCCATGCTTTTGATCCAAATTTTGAAGGATATTGGAATAGTAGCTAATGGTCTCTTGATTGCTTTTTTGACCTATTCCCAGGTCTTCAACTCTAATGTGAAATATTTTGGCCAACACTACTTTTTCCGCTTCACTTTCTATATTGAATTGACTGGCTATTTCGACTCGTCCAATATATTTTAATAGTTGAAGTTTCTTACGATCAATTGTACCCAGAAGCTTGTGATCGTTTTCAAGCTTGATTGTTCCTTCATTGCCTACGTCAAATCCATATTTTGATAATTCCATTTTCATTTTTTGAAAGGAAGTCTTTGAATACTCGATCTTACCCAAAAGTCCATCCAACATCTGTTTCTTTTCTTCCTCATTTATAGGCATCAATAATTGTATCAATGGCATGATTTGAGATCCTTTTAGAACTTGCTTTTTTTTGTAATCAATGATGGTATAGCCATATGGTGTAGCATGTCCGGTATGTTGATGAAGGATCAGTTTTAGTCCAAATTTTCTATTCATGATCTCCATAAATTTATCCAGTTCCAATCCTGTTTTGTATTTATGGAATATGGCCTTTAATTGGCGTATTCGATCAATGGGATCCTTATAATTCTGAAATCTATTTTTTATAAAGCCTTCATCAATATTTGATTGAACAATGCCATATTTAATCAAATTCAAATGACCTTCCTTTTCAGTGAATTTGAATCCTTGTTCCTCCAATAAGAGTTTGAACTGTGCTTTTGTGGAAAAATTAAATGTCAGCGCAACCTCTAATGCTGTCTTTGCTTCCATGTGAGGATCCTGGTTTAGGATCTCTTGCAATACTTTTTGCGACCTGATCTTTTCATAGGTATCATCTATTTTATTGCCTTTTTTATCCACCCTGGTAGATACCATATGCACATGGTTATTATTTGTGTCCGCATGGAAATAAATCAAATATGGATTTTCTCCGTAGCCCATGGATTTAAGGTATTGCTCAGCAATATTGGACAATTCCCGGGGTGAATGACTGTTTCCCTTGGCAGATATCACTGCATGAAACTGCCGGTTTTTAACTCTCGGATTAGAGTCACAGATGAACTTCATATAGTTAATGTAATCCACTTTTGACAGCTCATCTCCGCTATGTCCTAAAGCCCCAAAATTTTCAGCTTTAAAAAGCTGGCTTTTGCCCAGTTCATTTTTCCTTTCACTGTAATCGATCCCTTCAAAGTTTTTTGCTGATGATAATATTTTTACAATCATTTTTTGGTTGTTGATTTTTGATTTGATTATTGAACAATAATTATTGCCTGATGATTATTCCTTAATATTTACTGATTAAAAAGCATTGTTGCATTGATTATTATTTAATCTTCATTAATCACTGAATAATCTTTACTGCTTAATGCCTGATAATTAATCTTCATTCTTCACCATTTAATTTTTATTAATTATTCTTCATTCTTCACCATTTAATTTTTATTAATTATTCTTCATTCTTTATTAAAGATTAATTAATGATTAATATTCATTTTCTGACCATTGCGCGATATGCTTTGGCCAGTGCTCTCCTTTCCTGAAGATATTTATCCATGACCTCCATAAAATCGATGATCACAGCCGTATTTACCTTACCCGATTTAATCTGGATATTGGCATATTTAGCCAGTTGATTGATATTATTACCAATTCTATTGATGGCCAATCCCAGGATATCCAGACGCTTTATTAATTCTACATTATTTATGATGGAATTAGACTTATTCTCATCCAGTATCAGCGTTCTCATGAAATCCGATACAGACTTTTGGCCAGAAGCGTGGTATAGGACTTTAATTTTCTTGTATTCCAACTCTGTCACATGCATTTGAAGCTTCTTTTTTTTCAATTGAATGCTTGGTAATTTTTTCCTGCCACCAACATTCGTTTTTTTGCTTTTTCCCTTTACTTTTTTTCAAGTTGCGTCTGTTTTTCTCCGTCCAGTTTCGGACGGCGAGATGTTTTCTGCTGCATACCCGCCAGGTTTGCAGAATCAGAAAACACATCTTGCAATGACAACGCCGGACCATAGCTTTCCCCCTTTCTTTTCCCTATCGCAATGACCAAGTTTGATTGATCGGAGGGCTTTTTTTTCTTATTTGATTTTTCTACGCCCATTTAATTTCTTCTGTTTAGTTAACTCCTCTGAATTTGCTGATAGGGAGAAAAAGCTGGCAAAACCCTTGATTTTTGTAGTATTGTAGGCATTCCGTTGTATCTCACTGATTATTAATTCTTTATCCTGCCTACAAATCGGTAACAAACTGACTACATTTTCATTTCCTCTGCTTATTTTGCCTACATTTAATTTTTTGTAGTCCTTTTGTATCAAGTTTGTAGTCATTGTATTTATTTGATTATCAATAGTATATCCAGTCGTTGCCTACAAATCAACAAAATTCCAATAGTAACTCTCTCTTTACCTGATAGTACCTTCCCTGAGCCGATACCCGATGTATGCTGCCATCTTGTAAATAGGCCAGTCTTTGATATCGCGTAGGCTGATGAATTGGAGATAGCTTCCAGTTTTCTTTTAGGATTTTCTTTATACTTGCCCTTGTCACCCGATATCCAGATTTGATTAAAAATGGAATCAGGTCATTAACGCACATGCATATTTCATTCAATCCAAAATCATCCATCAATCCAATTAGGATCTCTGACATTTCAATTTCCAGCCAGCTTCTACTTCGTCGAATGACTCTCTGTAATGCTTCAGTTTTTATTTGCTGGTTTGTAAACCACATTCTTGTTTGACATTTTGTTGTCAATTCCCTGGTAACCAGGAAATGTAAAAAGGCCGGTATCTCGGCGTTTAGTTCTTCAAGTAAATTGACCTTGATTCGTTCTATTCTATTCACTTTCCTAACCCAGTACCTCGTCTCTACCGGATCAATCTGGATAAAGGAATCTTCATTGTTGGAACAAAGGATAAACTTGCCATAGAAATCAGTTTCAATACGGTCTTTACCTTTGGCTTCAGTTTTAAATGTTCTTGCCGTGGAAAGGTTTTTAATGCGCTCGCTATCCTCTACTTTATCCAGCAATACTTCATCTACAGCGATGATCAGTTTGCTTGCCCAATCGGAATTGAACTGACTCCTGAAATCCTCATTCTTATTGTAGGTCATATTATTTTCATAAATGGATTTGAGCCAATTCAGAAAAGTGGTCTTCCCCGTCTCTCTTTCTTTACTGACCAGGCAAAGCACGGGTAATATCTGAATTGGATTTTTATACATTAGGGTCAGGTAGTCCAATCCCAATTCCACTTGTTCTCCAAAAATATGCTTGATGAATTCCAGGGTTTTTATACAGCTCCCCGGTCGCGGTTGGAGGGGAATGGGTTCATATTTATTCAGAAAGTTGCCAACAATGGGTTGATAATTGGTATGAGACGGCATGTGGCAAAATCCATCGTATTTTGAGATAGTTGCCAAAATATCTTTGCCGAGATCCTGGCGTATACATTCACTGTTCCAATAGATCAGCTTTTCAAGCTTATCCCCTGATATCAAGGGAATGTTTACTTTTTTGTAATAGGTAGTTCCTACTCGGATATAGGGTAGTTCCATAATTTTTGATTAATTGATTAATTGATTTGTAAATGGATTTGGTTCGGTTGTATTCATGAATTCTTGATGAAGCTATTTTTTCTGTGGTTGAAAGAACCCATTGCTGCCATAACTTCATCTTTCATGAAAAATACTCTGCCATGCATTCTCCTATATGGAAGCCCTTTTTTCATCCAGTCGGAAACTGTAACCGGAGAAATCCCTAAGTATTCAGCAATCTCGTTCCGATTCATAGGTTTTTTCTGATCTTGATGCTGTTCCTCTTTAAAAAGGAAATGAGGATGCTCATCCAGCCATTGATAGATCAATGATTTGAGATCTTCCTGTTTGGTGATGATTAAATTTAATTCTGACATATCTATTTGGTTTTTGGTTTGAAAGCCGCCAAATAGATCAATTTTATAATACGGCGAAACCCCCACCCCTAAAAAATGGGGGGTTATTTTTTAGAGTGCAATAAGAATAGTTATAATTCTTCTATAGATACTTTTATTCTGTACCTTTTCGGACGATTTCCTCTTTCCATTTTTCTTGATGTACTTCTGAAATATTCATAGGTGGAATTTACTTTATTGCCTTTAAATGGTTCTGCAATCGCATTTAAACATCTGGCCATTGCTTTTCTTGAAAGTGGCACGGCCATGTGACCATCCGGAAGTTCTAATTCTATTAGTTGGTTGAATAAATCTGCAAGTACCACTTTTTCTCCATTGAAAGGAAATCTAATTGTGTTGGCCTCATTAAGTTCAGGATCATTCATCCGCTGTAAATAATCTAAGGCATATGCAGTTCTTCTTTTATATCTTTTAGCCTTTTCCGGGTCTCCCCAAAAGGAAAGTGATTTTAAAAATTTGACATCCTCAGTTTCATCCAAAGCTACTTCCAATAATTCTATAACATGATCAGCAAACTCCACTGGTTCATCACATCGTTGATAGTGATATTTTAATAAATTCGAGATCTCTTTCTTGGGAGTTTCGTAGAGTTTTTTCCTAAAGAGGTTATCGGCTATCCTTGAATTTACACTTTTTGAATGCTTCAAAATATAGGGTGATAAGTCCGAAGGATCTTGGGTAGTTTGGAAGTAAATAATTGGCATTGGTCAATAATCTTAATAATTGATAAAGAATAATTCAATTATATAAAATAATTTGGAAAGAATAAATATGGATAGAAAAGAATGGGTTTATCTCAAAAAATGTATGCAAATTGTATGCAAATGAAAAAACACTTACAAATTTTACTCTGTAAGTGCTTGATTATCAATGTCGGGGTGGTAGGATTCGAACCTACGACCCCCTGCTCCCAAAGCAGGTACGCTAACCGGACTGCGCTACACCCCGTTTTCCCAGTGCGGAGAGAGGGGGATTCGAACCCCCGGTACCCTTTCAGGTACGCATGTTTAGCAAACATGTGGTTTCAGCCACTCACCCACCTCTCCGGCTGAAATTATTATCCGTTTTGAAAACGGAATGCAAATATAGCATTTCAACTTTTATTTAAACAAATTGAATGGATTTATTTGAAAAATAATTGGTAGTGATGATATCATCTGTTCTTCAAATATTTTATCGGGTACTGTTTGTCAAGAATCTACTAACTTATAACTTTGCCGGATTCTAAATAATAATTTGATGTCAAATCGTTACAATAAAAATTCTTAGTCACATATGACATGGTATAGATCGTATTCAGGGTTTGAATTGCTGGTATTGGGCCTGTTTGTACTTTTGTATGCAGCATACTTTTACAGGATGTTCAGAATTGGCCAAATTTTGAAAGTAAGCTACCGCACATTAATTTTTAAAACAATACTCAGAGCTTCATATTTCCTGCTTTTCATCATAGCACTGCTTGGGCCTTCATTTGGCGATACTTCCAGAGAAGTGAAAGCTATTGGAAAAGATATAATGATTTGTGTTGATCTTTCAGAATCGATGAATGCCTATGACATTCAACCTACTAGGTTGGAAAAAGTAAAATTTGAACTTAAAAATCTTGTGGATGCTTTTAATTCAGACAGAATTGGATTAATTATATTTTCATCAGAATCTTTTATGCAATGTCCACTAACCTTTGATCAAGGTGCATTAAACCTGTTCATCGAGACTTTAGGTACTAACCTTGTTCCCAATGCAGGAACTGATTTCGCCCCCCCCCTGAAAATGGCTTTGGATAAGCTCTCAGGAGATGAATCTTCCAGTACTCAGCAAAAATCCAAGATTATTATTCTGATAAGTGATGGTGAGGATTTTGGAGAAAATACAATAAATAATGTATCCCGACTTGAAGAAAACGGTATTAAATTATTTACACTTGGCGTAGGAACTGATAGTGGCAGTAAAATTAAAACCAATTATGGATTTAAGACCGATAAAAATGGGAGGGAGGTATTCACGAAGCTTAATTCAAAGGATCTCAAAACCCTGGCAATTAAAACCGGCGGTAAGTATTATGAAATTAATGAAAGCAGTAATGATATTGAAAGATTGATCAATGCCATCAATGGAATAGAAGGAGAACTGAAAGATTCAAGAATAGTTGATGTCTCTGCAAACAAATACTATTATTTTATTGCATTAGCGCTTATTCTTATTCTAATCGATTTATTAGTTGGACTTAAAGCCATAAAGCTATGAGGTTGATGGTTTTCATACTATTGATGAGTATATCTGTTGGCGATATCAATAAAATTGCCCGGATCAATAACTTGAAAAAGTTAGCTGAATCAGCCTATAAAAATGGCAATTATGATGATGCAATCTCATCTTTTCGTACGCTCACTGATTCACTTGGTGTTAATGAAGATCCGGTTTTACTCAATCTTGCCAATGCTTATTACCAAAAACAAGATACCATCAATGCTGTCCAATATTACTCCAGAGTTTTAAATAGTGATAATCCGGAATTAAGGTCTTTGGCATATCAACAGATGGGTGTGATTAACCAGCAGAAAAATAAACTATCAGAAGCCTTATCTGATTTTAAATCGGCTTTAAAATCTAATGCTCAGAATGAGGACGCCCAGTATAATTATGAACTGTTAAAAAAAATGCTCAATGACCAGCAAGAGCAACAGAAAAAAGATAACAACGATATAGAGCCATCGGAATATGCTAAAAAGCTCAAAGCACAGGCAGATAAGCTTGTGAAGCAAAATCAATTTGCCCAGGCCTTAAGCATTATGCAAAAAGGATTGGAAATCGACAAAACTGTTGCAGCTTACAATTCCTTTATTACAAAAGTTAATGATGTGGTGGAATCAAAAGAATAACATGAAGTCATACCGGATAATATTTTTCTTTCTACTTATTGGAGCAGATGTGTTTGCCCAAAGCTCAACAGATTATTTCAATCGCGCAGCTAATGAATATGTTTATAAAAATGAACAAATAGCACTAAACACAATTGATACAGGTTTATCAAAATATCCCAATGATAAAAGTCTTACCAACCTGAAAGAGAAAATCCAGAAAGACAAAAAGGAGCAGGAGCAAAAACAGCAACAACAGGAGCAGCAAAACCAGGAAGATCAACAGAAAAAGGAGGAAGAGCAAAAACAAGATCAAAATCAGGAGCAGGAACAAAAAGAAGAGCAGCAAAAGGATCAGCAAGATCAGGAACAATCTGAAGATGATGAAAATGCCGAACAAAAAGATCAGTCTGAGCAAGCAAAACAAGAAGAAACTGAAGAGGAAGGAAAAGAGATGGAACAACCTCCAATGTCACGAAGTGAAAAACTTGAAAATCTCAATTTGACTGAAGAAAAAGCCAGAATGATTTTGGAAGCCATGAAAAATAACGAAATTCAATATATACAACAGAACCAGCGCAAAGCCACTAAAAAACCTGATAGCGACAAACCTGACTGGTAATAACATATTAAAATGAAAAAAGTATTTATTGTATCCTTCTCAAGAACTCCCTTTGGTAGCTTTGGGGGAAATTTATCATCATTGTCTGCTGTAGAGCTTGGTGCAATCAGTTCCAGGAAATCTTTGGAGAAAATTCAAATCGATCCACAGTTTGTCAATGAAATATTTTTGGGTAACGTAATTTCCGCAAATCTTGGCCAGGCTCCGGCTAAGCAAGTTTCAATAAAATCCGGTATTGGTGAAAATATCCCTTGTACCCTTATAAACAAAGTTTGCGCAAGCGGTATGAAGTCGGTTATGCTTGGAGCTCAAAGCATTATGCTCGGGCTCAATGATGTTGTATTGGCAGGTGGTATGGAGAGTATGTCGAACATTCCATATTATATTCCCAAAGCTCGTTTTGGATATAAATTTGGAAATGGCGAATTAATTGATGGGTTGGTCCGGGATGGATTGTGGGAGCCATACCACGATTTTCTAATGGGAAATTGTGCTGAAAATACCGCATCAGAAATGAATCTGACACGGCAACAGCAAGATGAATATGCCATAACTTCATATCAACGGGCAGCTGAATTTCAAAATGGTTCAATTGCTAATGATGAAATTGACGCTGTTGAGATAAAAGGCAGAAAAGGTGAGATGATGTTGATTGATAAAGATGAAGAAATTGATAAAGTAAATTTCGAAAAAATACCCAACCTCAAATCTGTTTTTAAGAAAGACGGAACGGTAACTGCTGCGAATGCTTCTACATTAAATGACGGTGCCGCAACCATGATTCTGATGAATGAAGATAAAGTAAAAGAGCTGAAGATCAATCCTGTGGCTGAAATAATAGCATTTTCTGATGCTGCGCAGGATCCGCTCTGGTTTACTACCTCTCCTTCTCTTGCAATTCCCAAATTACTTAAGCATGCGAATATAAAAAAGCAGGATATTGATCTTTATGAGATCAATGAGGCTTTTTCTGCCGTTGCCCTGGCCAATATGAAAATATTGGAAATTCCACATAAAAAGATAAATGTGTGCGGAGGTGCTGTTTCCATTGGCCATCCTTTGGGAGCTTCAGGTAGCAGGATTACCATGACCCTTGCCAATATCCTCAGGCACAAAAATAAAAAATATGGAGTGGCATCTATTTGCAATGGGGGCGGAGGAGCATCCGCAATTTTATTGGAAAATGTGAATTAAATATCAAAATGCGTTTATTGTCTCAATTCATATTATTTCTATTATTTTCGGGGGCATCATTTTCCCTGCTTGCCCAACAAAAAATAACTACATATTACGACTCACTGAATCAACATATAAATACCGTTTATTTTATAATCAATAATGACAGCAACCAAATTGATGGTCCTTTTAAAAAGTACCACCGCAATGGTGTGTTGGAAGCAGAAGGTCAATTTGTGGATGGTGAAAAAGATGGGTTGTTTCAAGAATATTACGAAAATAGTATCATCCGTAGGACCATAAATTTTGAGCACGGACTCAAAAACGGTCCGGTTGAAGTTTATAATGATAGTGGAGATATTTTGCAAAAAGCACAATACCAAAATGATACATTGTCCGGGAAGCTTTATGTTTATTTTGATGATGGAAGTGTGAAAAACGAGAGTGAATTCAAAAAAGGAAAGCCGGATGGACTTGTGAAAGAGTATTTTAAATCTGGGAAATTGAAACAGGAGATCACTTATAAAAACGGAAAACCTAACGGTCTTAGTAAAACATTTTACGAAAGTGGTGTTTTAAAAACTGAGGCCATGATGAAAAATGGACAGATGGATGGATATTTTAAAACATATTATCCGAATGGTCAATTAGATACGGAATTTGAAAATGAAAATGGCGAAAAAACCGGAGCCTTTAAAACGTTTAATCCCGAGGGACAGCTTATCTTGGAGGGGCATTATGATTCAGGAAAACTTCACGGAGAAAATAAGGCTTATTATGATGATGGAAAAATAAGGCATGAATACAAATATCAAAATGGTTTACAAACTGGCGATAACTTCCAGTATTATGAAAATGGTCAAATATCGCAATCATCTACCTTTTCGGGCCAGACTTTAAAAGAAGTCAGGAAGGAATATGATGAAAGTGGTATATTATTGAGTTCAAAATCATTTGTAAGCAAAAAGCCGGAGAACGAATGGATATTTTATTTTCCAAATGGAAAAGTAAAAAGAATTCAACACTATGAAAAAGGAAAACTCAATGGACAGGAAGAAAATTATTATGAAAATGGAAATTTAAAATCTGCTGTAATATATCAAAATGATCTGATTATAGATATTTATAAAGAATATCATGAAAATGGTTCGATAAAATCTGAAACAAGTTATAAATTTGGGAGAAAACACGGACTGTACAGAGAGTTGTATGAAAATCAACAAATTAAAGTTGAAGGGAAATTTGCCGGAAACAAAAAAATCGACGATTGGATATATTATAATTCTGATGGTACTAAAGTGAAAACAGAAGTTTATAAAAACAACAAGTTAATTAATACATTACACGAGAATTAAGAATGATATGAGACCAGCATTAAAAGAGACGAATTTTCAGTTACCAGGACAAATTAATCTGTACAGAGGTAAAGTTAGAGACGTATATGAATTTGATAAAAAATTGATCATGATAGCCTCTGACCGTATATCAGCTTTTGATGTTGTATTACCAGAGCCCATTCCATATAAAGGCCAGATTTTAAATCAAATTGCTGCTGAATATTTGGATGCTACGAAGCATATTGTTCCCAACTGGCTGGAAGAAACTCCTGATCCAAACGTATCAATTGGTAAGAAATGCGATCCTTTCCAGGTCGAAATGGTCATACGAGGGTATTTGGCAGGGCATGCATGGCGGGAATACAGGGATGGAAAAAGATCTATTTGTGGTGTTCCTATGCCAGAAGGTTTAAAAGAAAATGATAAACTCCCCGGACCAATTTTAACACCGACAACCAAAGCACATGAAGGCCATGATGAAGACATATCGAGGGATGAAATTTTGAAGCAGGGGCTTGTTGGAGAAGCGGATTATATCAACTTGGAAAAATACACCAAAGCGCTTTTCCAGTTTGGAACTGAAATAGCAGCCAAACGTGATCTAATCCTTGTGGACACAAAATATGAATTTGGAATATTTGAAGGTGAAATCTATCTGATTGATGAGGTTCATACGCCAGATTCTTCGAGATTTTTTTATGCGGAGGGTTATCAGGAAAGACAAGACAAAGGAGAAAAACAAAAACAACTTTCGAAAGAATTTGTGAGACAATGGCTGATAGAAAATGGGTTTCAAGGTTTAGAAGGGCAGCAGGTTCCGGAAATGACTGAAGAAGTTGTGAATAGTATTTCCAACAGATATGTTGAGTTATATGAAAACGTTACAGGAAATAAATTCAAAGCTCCTTCCAATGAAAATATATTGGAAAGGATAGAAACAAATATAAAAAAAGTACTTTTGCCCTGATAATTCAATAAATTTCATTATTACATTTTCAGGAGATCTGACTTTTTATAATAAAATAAAAGGGCAATCTCCAAAAGAGGAAAAATGAATAATAGAAGTTTGAATAAAAAATTTATTAGCTATGAAATATACAATTGATAAGAAAGAACAATACAGCATATTAAAACTTCAGGAAGAAAAATTGGACTCGCCTCTTTCGCCAATTTTAAAATCTGAATTTGTGACATTGAATGCAGAAGGGATTAAAAATATAATCATAGACCTCTCGGAAGTAAAATATGTTGATTCTTCCGGATTGAGCGCTTTGCTTGTAGGAAATAGAATTTACAATGAAGATGGGGGCATTTTCATATTATCTTCCTTAAACGACCACGTGATGAAATTGATTAAGATCTCTCAGCTCAACAATGTATTAAACCTGTTACCAACTGTTGAAGAGGCGATTGATGCGGTTTTCTTAAAAACAATAGAAAGCGACCTTCAGGGAGATAGTGATATCGAATAAATTTCGTTTACTTGATTTTTCAAATCAAAATCCTTGGAAATAATTCTGCGATTCCGGCTCATGACAGGAATCAAACTTCTCAATTGGTTCAACTTGACAGTCAATATGTACTGATAGATTGCGGGGAAGGAGCGCAAATGCAGCTCTCAAAATACAATATCCGGATTGGTAGGATAAAAACCATCCTGATCAGTCATTTACATGGAGATCATTATTTTGGATTAATTGGTCTGATCTCTACCATGCATCTATTTCACAGGAAGCATAAGCTGATAATATTTGCTCCTCCCGGACTTGAAAAAATCATTGAACTTCAGTTAAGGGCTTCTGAAACCATTCTAAGATTTGAGTTGGAAATTATTCCATTAACCCATGATGGGATTAAAGAAATACATCGGGAAGAGCAATTTAATATTCAAGCGTTTCCTTTAGAGCATGGTATAGATTGCTATGGTTTTCTAATTAAAGAAAACAAGAAGCAATGGAGAATTAATAAATCAAAAATGCCGGATGACATCCTTATACAGGAAATTATCAAATTAAAAAACGGGCATGATATCCTAAATGATGACGGATCTATCAAGTTTGCTTTGGAAAATTATACATTACCTCCTCGTCCTTCAAGGTCGTATGCTTACGTCTCAGACACAGCTTACAGTGAAAACAATATTCAATATATTAAGAATGTTGATTTGCTGTATCACGAAGCGACATTCGGGGATGAAATGAAGGACAGAGCGATATTGACAAACCATTCCACGGCAACACAAGCAGCGACAATTGCCAAAAAATCCGCAGTGGGCAAATTGCTGTTAGGTCATTATTCGACAAGGTATAAAGATCCGGCTCCTTTGCTCGATGAGGCTAAGTTGATATTCGAAAATTCCTACTTAACACAGGAAGGCGAAACAATAAGTCTAAAAGAATAGAAAGCCATGAAGATCAATAATTCTATTCAGCGAAAAAAAACCAATCTATTCATTTTTTTGAGTGCGATTTTTCTCACCAACGCCATCGTAGCGGAAATTATTGGAGTAAAGATTTTCTCTATGGAATCGACTATGGGGTTTCAACCCGCTCAAATCAACTTATTTGGCGGTTATATTTTGGACTTTAATCTCACAGCCGGTGTTGTGATCTGGCCGGTTGTATTTATCACAACTGACGTAATCAATGAATATTTTGGTAAAAAGGGTGTACGTAAAATAAGTTTTCTGACCGCCTTTTTTATAGCATACATCTTCTTTGTGATTTATGGTGTCACTAAACTATCTCCCGCAGATTTCTGGATTGACTTGAATAGTAAAGATGCTGTTGGCAATCCCTTCAATATCAATTACGCTTTTCATACAATTTTCCGACAAGGGCTTGGAATTATTATCGGTTCGCTAACCGCGTTTTTGATCGCCCAATTATTGGATGTATTCATATTCCAAAGGCTCAGACACATTACAGGGAAGAAAATGATCTGGTTGAGAGCTACCGGATCAACATTGATATCTCAACTCATAGATAGTTTTGTGGTCCTTGGTATAGCCTTTTATATTTTTGGGAACTGGTCAATGTCACAGATTATTTCTGTCGGAATCATAAATTATATTTATAAATTTTCCATAGCCATTCTCCTTACTCCTTTACTTTATGTAGCTCATTTTTTTATTGATCGCTATTTAGGTCAGGATGTAGCAGATAAGATGGCCGATGAAGCGGGAGAGGATCTTTCTATTTTTTAAATCCCTGAAAATCAGCCTTTAACAGGCCGTTAAAATGAGATCATTTAGAATTTTGAATTCCGAGAAGGTTTTTAATTTCTAAATATATTATCGCAAATAATTGCCGCAGAAACGGCTACATTCAGAGATTCTGCTCTACCAATTCTGGGAATAGTAATTTTCTTATCAATATATCTTTCCAGCTCCGCACTTATTCCTTTAGATTCGTTTCCCAATAAAATAATCATTGGTTTGGTAAATTTTTCCCTGTGAATATTTTCGCCATCCAGCACAGCGCCATAAACCCGGTATGTCTGATGCTCTGCAAAAAAATCTTCCAGATTCATATAATGGAGATTCACCCTGGTAAAGGATCCCATGGATGCGTTGATTACTTTTGGATTGTAAAAATCGGCAGTGTCATGGCTTGCCAAAATAGTGTTTATACCGTACCAATCTGCTATACGCAATATAGTTCCCAAATTCCCGGGATCACTTATGCTATCTAAGGCCAATAGTATATTCTGTCCATCAAGATTTGGTTCAACAACTTTAATCTTTGCAACAGCAACAGCGTATTCATTTGATTGAAAGGTCCCCAGCCCAACCAACTCCCTTTCACTACAAATTTGAAATTGCAATTTATTTGATTCCCAGTCTGGGAATTCTGCTAAAAACTTTTCAGTCACAAATAACTGTTCAACTTCATAGTCAGAATTTATCAACTCGACAACATTCTTTACTCCTTCCACTAAAAATGATGCGGCTTTCTTCCTGTATTTTTTTAATTTCAAACTTTTAACAAACTTTACCTGTTGTTTCGAAATCATAAGCGATAAAGAAAAGTTGGACAATCATTTTGCCAGGTCACTGTTTTTCATTCTATTAGTTTTTCTAATCCCGTCTTGTATGGGAGTGAGATATTTGCAAGATGACGAATATTTGCTTCGAAGGCAAAAAATCGAAGGCAACGAAGAAATACCAAAAGATCGATTAGAAGGGTTATACCAATCTAAAGCAAACAAAAAATTTCCATTAATTCCTTTTGCTCCCTATGTATGGATTTACAATATGGGGGAAAGAGGATACGATTCGGCCAAAATAGAAGCTAAAATTGTGAAAATAGAGGCCAAATACGAGCATAAAAAAAATAAACATCTCGGTAAAGAAAACAAGCTTGCAAGAATAGACCGGTCTAAAAATAAAAAGATAGAGAAAAAACTTCGGGATCTTGAAGATGGAAATATCTTAATGCGATGGGGAGAGCCACTGAGTGTTTATAATGAAGAGGATATTGAGCGAACGCGGAATCAAATGCAGCAATATCTTCAAAACCGTGGGTTTTTCGACGGTTCAGTAAAATATCAAACCAGGAATACTGAAAAAAGGGCGTTTGTCACTTATACTATCCAGGAAGATCGTCCGCACATAATAGATACTGTAAGATTTTTTACCTCCGATTCTATTATTCACAGACTCATTGAGTCTAATAAAGTGGAAAGTCTGATCAAAATCGGAGATAATTACGATCAAAATAACCTAGTAAAGGAAAGAGAGCGTATTGAAAGATTATTGAGGAATAATGGCTTTTTTGACTTTAGCAGGCAATATATCGTCTTCGATGTACTCACGGATATACGTCCTTATGAGGTAGAAATTAACATGAGCATCCACGAACCGGCAAAACGTGGATTTCACAAACAATTCTCCATAGATTCTGTGATATTCGTAACAGATGCAAGTGCTGAACCCCGGCAGGAAGATCGATCTCATCTAAAGTATCATGGCGTCACCTATCAGTATTACCTCAAAAGATTTTCTAAAAAGGTACTGGATCAGAGGGTATTTATAAACCAGGGCAGCCAATACAGTATAAGTAACACACTGAACACTCAACGGCAACTGGCTTACCTCGATAATTTTAAGTTTATCAATATTAACTATGATACTACGGGAGGCAGCTTTATTGCTAATATTTTTACAAGTCCGCTCCCAAAATACCAAATGACCAATGAGGTAGGACTTAATGTGACCCAAGGCTATCCGGGGCCTTTTTATAATTTATCTCTTAAAGACAGAAATATATTCGGAGGGCTGGAAAATCTTGAAATAACAGGATACTTTGGGTTTGAGGGCGTCGCCAGTGCCACTACCAGCGATGTGTATAGCAGTGTAGAATCCGGTGCGAAACTGGCATTGATTTTCCCACAGTTTATCATGCCTGCCAGTGTAAATTTTAAAAGGAAAGTAGGTAAGTATAATCCCAATACAATATTCAGAACGGGATTTAATTTTACTAAAAGGCCGGAATATACTCGAACTAATTTTTCCAATGCCCTGGTATATAATTGGCAAAAAGAGAGGAAACGCACCTATAGTTTCACATTATCAGAGTTAAGTTTGATCAATTCTCGAACGGATCCATCATTTGATTCCTTGTTAATTGACTTAGAAAAAGAGGGAAATCCACTCATAAAATCATTTGAACCATCTTTCGTTTCAGCCATGAACTTTTACGTGATGTACAATTTTAACCCGGATGATTTCTACGGAAACAAATCATCTTTATTAAAACTTACCGGCGAATCAGGTGGCGCTATATTTAACCTTTTTGAACCTGTAGGATTTGAAAAGAACAGGGCTGATACCATTCAACATTTCCAATATCTGAAATTTTCGTCTGATTTTCGAAGACATATAACCATAAATGAAACCAACGGAATAGCAACAAGATTCAATTTTGGCATTGCTTATCCCTATGGAAATAACAAAACTTTGCCTTATGAAAAATTCTTTTTTGCCGGAGGTAGTAATAGCCTGAGAGCCTGGCCTCCGAGAAGACTCGGCCCGGGAAGTCTCCCCCCGCAAAGAAATGAAAACCCAGGCAAAGATGGATTATTTAATTATAGCACGGAGAAACCGGGAGAAATACTTATTGAGGCAAATATCGAATATAGAAGTAAATTGGTCGGTTTTATCGATTGGGCATTTTTTGTTGATGCCGGAAATGTCTGGAGATTTTATGAAAACCCGAATTTTCCCGGAGCTGATTTTAAACTGAACAGATTTTATAAAGAAATAGCTGTGGGAATGGGTTTAGGATTAAGACTTAATTTTTCCTTCCTGGTCATAAGGTTTGACTATGGCGTAAAAATGTATGACCCTGCCAGAGAGGAAGGTGAGAGATGGATTGGAGATAACCTTTCGTTGACCAATTGGCGCGGAGAGCCAGGGCAGGCACTCTGGAATATTGCCATCGGCTATCCATTTTAATAATAGTAAAAATTTGAGGAAATTATTGCTGATATGTAAATCTATAAGATTTATGCATCTTTTGAATTCCACGATAGGGCTTATAAATTATACACTGAAAAAAATACAATATGCTTGATTGGTTAGATCAGATAGACAAACAGATCTTTTTATTTTTAAATGCTTTCAACTCCCCTTTTTCTGACCAATTGTGGTATTTGATCACCAATATTCCCTCATGGATTCCCTTCTATATGCTTTTACTGTTTTTTGTTATAAAGGTGTTTAAGAAAGATAGCATATACCTGATCGGAGGCATATTACTGGTGATTCTCTGTAGTGATCAATTTACTTCTTCGTTTATGAAACCTTTTTTTGGCAGATTGAGACCTTGTCACGATGATGAAATTGGTCAACTGGTTCATATTGTAAAAAAATGTGGCGGACAATTCGGATTCGCTTCCGGGCATTCTGCCAATTCATTTGGGTTAGCCATGTTTATCTGGATGGTTTTCAGACATTACTGGAAATGGGTCTGGCTGATTTTTGTTTGGGCATTTGCGGTTGCATTTAGCAGAATAATGGTCGGAGTGCATTATCCCGGAGACATTATTGCAGGTGGACTTGTTGGAATACTTTTCGGCTGGTTGCTTTTCAAAATTACTGAAGAAGTATTTTTCAGAATGAAACTTGAGCCTATTATAAAAAATTAAGCCTGTCCAGCAAGGCCTCCTTATATGATGCGCCGATTGGAATATATTTTTCTTCTATTAAAAGAGAATTGTCTTCCAGCGCTTCGATTTTGTCGAGATTTACAATGTAGGATCTATGCGTACGGACAAATTCATCTTCCGGCAGCCTGTTTACAATACCCTTCATTGTAAAATGCACGATATGCTTTTTCAATTCGGTCTGTATAATTACATAATCGGCAAGAGCTTCTACAAAAAGAATTTTTTCATATGGAATTCTGACGATTTTAGCATCAGTTCTCACATAAAATTCCTTCCTCCTGACCGTAGCCTCCCGCTTAGTTTCTACATTGGACTGTGCTTTATAACACGCTTGTAAAAACCTGTTATATTCCATTGGCTTTACAAGGTAGTCGGTGACCCTTTTTTCGAAGGCTTCAACTGCGTATTTTTGTTCTGAAGTAATCAATATTATCTCACAATCTTTTTCCAGTGTATTGATAAAATCCATGCCTGACATTTCCGGCATTTGGATATCAAGAAATACAATATCCACATGTTCCTCATCCAGATATTGAGAGGCGTCTATAGCATTATCAAATTCTTTTGTTAATTGGAGAAAATTTGTTTTTTCAATGAAATGCACAACCACCTTCCTCGACATCTCATCATCATCCACCACTATGCAATTCAACATCATGATCTATAATTAATTATAAAAATCTTTATATGTCTTATTATAAAACTCTAAGATATGTAAAAAGCTAATAAATAGTATCATATCAATGCATCCGATCTCCTGTATCAACTTTTTAAATAATACATTTCAATAGAAGATTGTAACTTGCAATTAAGGAAAATAGAAAACTATGCTCTAACTTCATCCAAATTTTTATGATCTATGTTTGAAGACACTTACCGTCATAAAGGAATGCGCCGAAATTTGGTTAAAATTCTGATTGACAAAGGAATAAAAGATGAGGCGGTACTAAAGGCCATTCAATCTGTGCCAAGACATTACTTTTTTGATAAGGCCTTTTTAGAACATGCTTACCAGGACAAAGCCTTTCCAATCGATGAAGGGCAAACCATATCCCAGCCATATACCGTGGCTGTTCAATCACAATTGCTCGAAATAATCCCGGGTGATAAGGTGCTGGAAATCGGAACAGGTTCAGGATATCAATGTTGCGTGTTGCTTGAAATGGGAGCAAAAGTTTATACTATAGAATTTAATAAAAAGCTCTATCAGCAGGCAAAAAGCTTCCTGCAAAAACTTGGTTACAAAGCTCATTTTCACTTGGGAGACGGATCTCAGGGTTGGTCAACTTTCGCGCCATATGATAAAATCATCGTTACAGCAGGTGCGCCCAGTTTGCCACAGGCGCTCATCGACCAGTTAAAACCCAATGGCAAATTGGTGATCCCGGTCGGCAACGAAGATCATCAGGAAATGATAAGAATAATAAAGGATAGTTCTGGGAAAATAAAATCAGAAAAGCATGATTATTTTAGATTTGTACCACTGGTAGGTAAGTTTGGATGGAAACAATAAAAGAGGAAAAACCATATAAATGGAAATTAAATCAAAATTTGTAAGCGAATCAATTGTCGTAAAAAACGAGTTATCAATGCCTAACGACACAAATCCATTTGGCAACCTGATGGGAGGGAAATTGATGTACTGGATGGATATCGCCGGTGGAATTGCTGCTCAAAAACATTCTGGTACGGTAGCAGTCACTGCCTCAGTGGATAATATTTCTTTTAAAAAATCAATTGCCCCGGGGAGTGTAATAACACTTACTGCCAAAGTAACAAGAGCTTTTAATACATCCATGGAAATCTATATTGAGGTGGTTGCAGAAAATATTCCCGCTAAAATAAAATTTATTAGTAACAGCGCCTTTTTTACTTTTGTGGCTATTGATAAAAATGGCAACCCTCGTAAAGTACCGGAGGCAATACCGGAAACTGAAGAAGATCAGGTATTGTATGACGGCGCCTTGAGAAGAAGACAATTAAGACTGATATTGGCTGGAAGAATGAAACCGGCTGATGCAAATGAATTAAAATCCATATTTGACGCGAAAATTTGAAATGCAGGAATCAGAGGCATTATTGAAATACATCTATCACGAGGATCTATATCTGATTGAAGAACCGGAGATAGCAGTTGAAGATCAGCACACAACAGACCAAGAGGTTGAGCAAGAGGCAACACCAATTGTAAAAGAAGCTAAGCCCGTCACGTTTTTTGGGGAAAATGAAAAGGGCATTCTGATCATGGTCAATGACCCGGATAGTGAATATCTGAACGCCCATGATCTCAAATTTCTGATGAGAATCATTGAGAGCGGATTGCGTTATTCTAAAAGTGATATCGCATTGGTTAACACATCAAAACATGCTTCAGAACAAGTGATTGATGAAATTGGCTTCTCTTATTTAATATCTTTTGGTTGTGAGGTTTCTATTATAAAACCGGGTACTCCTCCATATCAACCCTTAGATCAAGATGGGAAAAAAGTACTTTTCACCCATGATCTGAGAGCGATAGACAGTGATCAGGAGAAAAAGAAATTGCTGTGGAATTGTTTGAAAACCATATTTAACATTCGATAGATTGAATAATAGAATTTGCATCAAAATCGGATCAAATGTACTGTCAAGAGTGGATGGGCTGCCAAATACCGATTTGATAGGCAGTTTTACCAGTCAAATTTCTGACCTCAAAAAAAAAGGCAAACAAGTGATTCTGGTTTCTTCCGGAGCAGTCGCCGCCGGAAGAAGTCTATTCAAATCGAATAAAAAATTGGATACTGTTGCGGAAAGACAATTGCTATCTTCACTTGGGCAGGTAAAACTCATTAATATTTACACAGAACTTTTTAATGAACTGGGTCAGCTTTGCGCACAGGTGCTTGTCACCAAACAGGATTTTAAAGACAGGCACCATTACCTGAATATGCAAAATTGTCTCAATGCACTTTTATCAAATAATATCATTCCTATCGTAAATGAGAATGATGTGATCTCTATTACTGAATTGATGTTTACTGACAATGATGAGCTTGCCGGCCTGATATCCGGAATGCTGAATGTTGACAGTTTGTATATCCTTACTGATGTTGATGGAATTTATGATGGAAATCCGGAACATGAAACCTCGTCTGTAATTTCAGAATTTGATTTAACTAATCAACATTTGCAAAAAATCACAGGCAATATAAAATCGAATTTTGGCCGTGGTGGCATCATCACAAAGTGCCATACCGCCCAGCGAGTAGCGGGTATAGGTATTCCTGTAATTATTGCTAATGGTAAAACGAAAAATATAATAAACAGATTAATTGCCGGTGAAAGCCTCGGTACGAGATTTAAACCAAAAAAATCTACATCGAGCCTGAAAAAATGGATTGCTCATTCTCATTCCAACGCAAAAGGGAAAGTTATTGTAAATGAAGGCGCCAAAATCTCATTAATATCCAACACAGCAGTGAGTTTATTACCGGTAGGAGTCGTTAAGGTCGAAGGCGAATTTAAAAAAGGAGATATCGTTAAAATCCTGGATGAGGACTACAATGAAATCGGCCTTGGGCAATCGAAATACGGAAATAAAAAAGCCGAATCGATCATTGGGCAAAGAAACCAAAAGCCAATTATTCATTACGATCATTTATATTTGCACTGATCATTTATATTGACAAATCACAATCATGAAACTAGAAAGTACTTTTAAGGCGGTTGCCAAAGCCAGCAGGGCGCTTGCCCTGACCGATGAATCAATTGTTAATAATTTGCTGCTTGACCTGGCAGAAGAAGCTATTAAAAACTCATCATTCATACTTGAGGAAAATAAAAAAGATCTCGAAAGAATGCCGGAGTCAGACCCAAAATATGACCGCCTGAAATTGACTGAACAAAGAATCAAAGATATTGCAAGTGATTTAAAAAATGTAGCGACTTTACCTTCTCCACTCGGAAAAGAACTCGATAAAAGAACGCTTCAAAATGGATTGGAATTGACGAAAACTTCAGTGCCACTTGGCGTTGTGGGCATTATCTACGAGTCACGCCCCAATGTTACATTTGATGTTTTTTCTTTGTGTATTAAATCAGGGAATGCCTGCGTACTTAAAGGAGGTAGCGATGCCGAGTATTCAAATATTGCGATTGTCAAAATCATTAAAGAGGTAATCAATAAGTATGACCTCGATGAAAATATCCTCGCATTGTTACCAGCTGACAGGCAAGCCACCTCAGAATTGCTGAATGCAGTGGATTATATTGACATTATTATACCAAGAGGAAGCCAAAACCTGATCAACTATGTACGGGATAATGCAAGGGTACCGGTCATAGAAACAGGTGCTGGGATTGTTCATACTTATGTTGATAAATCGGCTAATTTGGGAAAAAGCATCAGCATCGTCAACAATGCCAAGACACGCAGGGTGAGTGTTTGCAATGCGCTGGATTGCCTGGTAATTCATAAAGATAAATTAGGTGAATTGCCAGACATTGTCTTACCGCTGGCATTAAGTAATGTAAAGATCTTTGCTGATAGATCTGCCTTCAATGCAATCAAAGAACACTATCCGGATTCATTGCTTCAGGAAGCCAACGAAGCACATTTTGGAACTGAATTTCTGGATTATAAAATGTCAATAAAAACAGTCGATAATCTCGATGACGCTCTTGAGCATATTAGTGAATATAGTTCGAAGCACAGCGAAGCCATCATTGCAGAAGATAGCAATGTGATTGACACATTTTTGAAAAGTGTGGATGCAGCAGCAGTTTATGCCAATACTTCCACAGCCTTTACAGATGGAGCTCAATTCGGCCTAGGCGCTGAAATCGGGATAAGCACTCAAAAATTACACGCCAGGGGTCCAATGGCATTAAATGAAATGACAAGCTATAAATGGGTCATCAGAGGAAATGGGCAGATCAGGAGCTAAATGATTACGGCAAAGGTAGATAGTAAACATTACCATCCCGGAATTTATTGGACGATGAGTATTTTAAGCTGTGAGTTGCCAGTTACCAGTTGCGAGCATAAGTTGTCGAACGAAACAATATTCCTACTTTTGTTAGTAGTCAGCACTTGTTCTGAAACCATTTGAAACATGGATTTACCATATCTTTTATATTGGTCACAAGTGCCAACAAAGAATTAATTTAAATATCACAACGAAATTACAATTCTGGCTCATTCCGCCTTCTTAATCCCAAAACTCGAATCGATCTTTAAAAACTTAATTGCAAAGAATCCGGGAATGGTGCAGATCAATACCCAAATGAAAAAATTCTGGTAACCTACAATCTCTTGCAACCATCCTGAAACCATACCCGGGATCATCATGCCCAATGCCATGAGCCCCGTGCTGATCGCAAAATGAGCTGTCTTGCTTTTTCCCTCGGAAAAATAAATCATAAATAGCATGTAAGCCGTAAAGCCAAAACCATAGCCAAATTGCTCAATTGCTACACAGGATGCAATTATTGTGAAGTCTGTAGGAGTAGCATAGGAAAGATATACATATACTACATTAGGTAAATTAATAGCTATGGTCATCCACCAGATCCAGTACTTCAACCCTTTTTTGGATGCTAACCAACCGCCGAGAATTCCACCAATTGTAAGGAAAATAATGCCGATGGTTCCATAGATCACACCGACATCGCTGGTTGTCAGCCCCAACCCACTGCTTTCCCTGGAATCCAGCAAAAAAGGTGAGGCGAGTTTAACAAGCTGGCTTTCACCCAATCTAAAAAGAAGCAAAAACGCCAGGGCCGCTCCAAGATTTTTCTTTTTGAAAAAACTGACAAATGTTTTGACAAATTCCCCGATTATATTCCCTCCCTCAGCCACAGGCACATCTGTTGCCGGTTTGGGTAGAATAAACCGGTGATAAATAAAGAAAATGACAAACATTCCTGTCAGCACGTAAAATGTAATTGACCATGCCAAGGGGATATTTCCCGATAAGCCTTCAAATGTTGCCGAACTAGCTTTTCCTAGTTTAGGGTCGATTTGCACCAAAACCCATGCATTTTTATTCCAGTTTTGATCATTGAAAACCAATCTTTCCCCATGGATTATATTGAAATTTTTGTCTCCTGACCTCCGACCCAGGTTCAATACCACATTTTCTCCGGTCTCCAGTGGTGAGGAAAGTCTTAAGCCAATCAATTCTATATTACCGGTCATCTGGCTGACTGCCTGAGATTGGAGGTCATTTTTCCCCCAGGCTTTTTTTAGCCGTTCTTTTAAGGGGCCTGATATGTTTCGGGCCCACCAGGAAGGAGATGCTGTGGAAGTTATAGCCTGTTCAGCTTCTATGTGTTGATTCTGCTCATTTTGGCTTTTCACCCATGATTTTATTTCATTAGCCTTTTCTGTATTTAATTTTTCTGTCGATATAATGTGCTCATTTGAGTTAATGATAAACCTCTGATTGCCCGGTTCATTTTCGAATTCATTGGTGTTCCGGTCCCAATTCGATATTTTGTCTGATGTAGATGAAGACACTTCAAATCGCAATGGTTCAAGTCCTGTTTTGGATTCCAGAGATCCTGCAAGAATGATCAATAATCCCTGCCCTGTGATCATGGCGAGCCTATAAAATGTACTTCGTATCCCAACAAAAAATGCCTGCTTATGCTCATCTAGTCCAAGCATGTAAAATCCGTCTGCTGCGATATCATGGGTAGCTGAACTGAAGGCCATCAACCAGAAAAACGCCAGGGTATATTGCAAAAATCCCGGCGCCGGAATGGTGAGTGCGATACCTGCCAGGCCTGCCCCGATAAATAATTGCATGATGACAATCCACCATCTTTTCGTCTTGATCAAATCAACAATCGGGCTCCAGAATGGCTTTATAACCCATGGAAGATACAGCCAACTTGTGTAAAGAGCGATATCTGTATTCGAGATGCCAAGCCGTTTGTACATAATTACTGATACGGTCATGACAACCACATAAGGAATACCTTCTGCAAAATAAAGGGTAGGAATCCATGCCCACGGTGATCTGTTTTTTAGTCCCATTTTGTCTTAGTTATTCATTAAAAAACATCTTCGATTTCTGATGAATTATTTCCATTTGTTCTTCATTTTCCTCCCCCTAACCCCCTCAAGAGGGGGAAATCCTCCGCTATTGCATCTCCCCCGCTGGGGGGGGATTAAGGGGGTGGTCTTTATTATTATCGTCTATCCAACCCTCCAATTTTCTTCTCACCCCATTTATGCCTGTTAATATTTCATCATCTGCGAATCTTAAGAATTTGAATCCGACCGACTCTAAAACTTCCTGCCATCTTTCGTCATTTGAAGCTACTTCTTCATATGAATGAGTAATTCCATCAACTCTTTACTCATGAAATCAGCAATATAGTTCATGACAGGTCTTTGCCGTCTAAACTGATAACCTTTTAATCTCCGTCCTTGCAAGATATATTTCCATAGACATGCTTCAGCCTTGGTCATATTAGATCTTAATTTTCGAGCTGTGGAAGTTAGGTTTTTATTGTAAAGGAAGAAATTTTCTTTATTGGCTTTTTGCATTATTTTTAAACTATCTTCTGGTTTCAGCTTTCCA
>JAJRQT010000113.1 GCA_024280115.1 Bacteroidota bacterium
AATAACAAAAGTCAGGAAGAAAAAATTGCTGGGGAATGATGGCCATCATTGTAAAACATGATCTTGATCATTTATAACCAATTGTCACAGAAGATATTAAAATTATTGGCCTTTAAAAAATGATTTCGACTTGTTAACGACCGTAAAAGTCGGCCTCTCTCACAAGGCCCTGAGGGTTGAGTACTTTTATTTTTTTACCCTGAAGGGAAATCAATTTCTGGGTTTTGAAATCAGAAAGTAATCTGATCACTGTCTCGGTGGCTGTACCGATAATGTTAGCCAGGTCTTCTCTGGATAGCGCAATATCAATTAAATTGCTTTCATCCTCTCCTTCCATACCGTAAGTTTCTTTGAGCATGATTAGAGTTGCGGCGAGCCTTTCTCTTACTGATTTTTGAGCAATGGTCACAAGCTTTTGTTCCATCAAACCCAATTCGTGAGCGACTCTTTTGGCCATTTTTCGGAAGAAAGCAGGATTTTTTTGAAGTATCTCCAGGAAATCAGCTTTTGGAATATAACACATAGCTCCTTCCTGAATAACGGTGGCAGAAGAGTTATAAAATTCCTCACTGATCAATGCACGATAGCCTAGAAAATCACCGGGTTTACTAAGCTTTAAAATCTGTTCTTTTCCTTCTGAGCTGATTTTGTAAACCTTTACTTTCCCCGAATTGATGCAAAACAAACCCATAGGTCTGGTGCCTTCATAGAAAAGAGTCTGCCCCTTTTTGTATCTGATACAAGTTTTATGGAGAGACAGCGTTTCAAGATCTTCTTTTGGTAAATCCTTAAATAATGAATGTTCTTTACCGGCGCAAAGCGTACAGGGAATTCTGATATTTTTTTTCGTGCTCACGTATATTCAAGATTTGCACGAAGGTAATGAACTTTAATTAATTTTTCAATTTTGAGAAAATACCTGACAGAAATATACTTAAAATTAAAATCCGGTGACTCTGCAATCTGTATTTTACATTTTGGATTTATTAACATGGAGGACGAAGTTTATGATTTTTGAATGATCAATTTCCTTAAAAACCTACCCTTGCCTTCGCGAAGCCGCTACGGCAAAGCAAGGCCTAACCCCTCCAAGGCGCCTACGCTAAAGCTTCAGCGACAGCGTGGAGGGGAATTTGTTCCAGATAAGAATTATAGGTCTCCCATTAAAATCGCAGGGTTAATAAATCAAATTCCCAATTCCAAAAGTTATGATAAAAAGCAGGGTCGAGATAGCCATTTGCTTCAGGAACGGATCGAGCTTTTTTGAATCTTTAATTGAGCTTACCTTCAGCCCATTAAATATCAGCAATGGAGTTGAAATCAAAAATAAAAATTGAAGAAGCGAGTGATAATTTAACAAGACATATACAAATGATGCGGCAATCGCGGCAACGATTAGAAACCAGTGATATATGACTGCATTATTTCGCCCTATTCTTACCGGGATAGACATTTTCCCGGCTTTTTCATCAGATACAATATCCCTGATGTTGTTTACATTCAATACGGCAGTCGAAAGCAATCCACAGCTAAGCGCGGGTAGCAGCGCTTGAATTTCAAATTTTCCGGTATGTAGAAAATAAGTGCCCATCACTCCAACAAACCCGAAAAACAGAATCACAAACAAATCACCAAAGCCTGCATATCCATATGGATTTCTCCCCATGGTATAATTCAGAGACGCCCCGATGGCAAGCAAGCCTACAATTAAAAGGATGACGAATTCAGTGCTAAGGCTTGAAAGTCCCACAAAAAGCAATGCCAAACCACTGGAAAATGATAGTATTATAAAAAGAAAAATAGCCCTCCTCATGGATTTTGGAGATATACTCCCCGATTGAACAGCCCTGGCCGGGCCTTCCCGTTCTCCATGATCTGCACCGTGATTTGAATCTCCAAGGTCGTTGGCCAGGTTAGACAATATCTGCAGAAATACGGTTGTCAATCCACCGAGCAAAAAAACATACCATTTGAATTTTCCTTCGAATGCAGCGAGAAAACTTCCGAGACCGATACTGGCCAACGCCAATGGCAGGGTTCTCAATCTGATCGCATGTAACCATTCATTAGCCTGGCTCATAGTTAACGTTATCTAATAATTTTTACATTCTATCCGGCACGTTGATGCCTAATAAACTCATGGAATGTTTAATAGTTTTGGCCACCTGCAATGAAAATGCAATTTTAAATTTCATATAATTTTCATCGCTTTCTTTGAATATGGATTCTTCCGTATAAAACCTGTTATATTCCTTTGCCAACTCATATGCGAACTGCGCGATAATAGCCGGAGAATAATTTTCAGCAGCTTCATCAATCAACCTGTGATAATCATTAAGTAAGTAGATCAATGTCCTTACAGTTTCATGAGGTTCTCCCAACTTTTCAATTTCAAAGGAATTGAAGTCTATTTTGAGCTGCTCTGCCTTTCTCACAATGGCCGAAATCCTCGCATGAGTATATTGAATAAAAGGTCCGGTATTTCCGTGGAATTGTATTGAATCTTCAGGGTTGAATAGCATACGCTTCTTAGGATCAACCTTTAGCAGAAAATATTTCAATGCTCCAAGGGCCAGTGTTTCATAAAGCTCTTTTGCCTGTACTTCATTGAATCCATCTATTTTACCCAGTTCGAGGGTATGCCTTTTAGCGGTTTCCGCCATTTCACCCATGAGATCATCAGCATCCACAACCGTACCCTCCCGGGATTTCATTTTACCTTCCGGAAGATCCACCATTCCATAGGAAAGATGAAATAATCCTTCCGCATAAGGTCGTCCGAGTTTTCTGAGAATTCTAAACAACACATCAAAATGATAATCCTGCTCGTTTCCAACCACATACACAGATTTGTCATAATTATAATCTGAGTATTTGAGATCTGCCGTTCCCAGGTCTTGCGTCATATAAACTGAAGTACCGTCCGACCTCAATAATAATTTCTCATCCAGCCCTTCATCAGTCAAATCTACCCAAACAGATCCGTTCTCTTTTTTATGAAAAATCCCTTTTTCAAGTCCTTCATCTACAATGGATTTGCCCAATAAATATGTTTCTGACTCGTGATATGTTTTATCGAAACTAACGCCCATTCGTTTGTAGGTGATGTCAAAACCATCATAAACCCAGGAATTCATTTGCTCCCATAAGCCCACAACAGCCATAACATCATTTTCCCAATCCTGAAGCATTTTTTGCGCTTCCAAAAGCAAGGGGGCCTCCTTCTCAGCTTCTTCCCTGGTTTTTCCAGAATCTAACAGATCCTGAACTTCCTTTTTATATTCCTGATCGAATTTCACATAATACTTGCCAATCAAATGATCGCCCTTGATCCCGGAAGATTCGGGGGTTTCGCCATTACCATATTTCTGATAAGCCAACATAGACTTGCAAATATGGATACCCCGGTCATTGACCAGATTAACTTTCGCAACATTGTAACCGGCAGCTTTCTGAATTTGGGCAACTGAAAATCCCAGGAAATTATTTCTGAGATGACCCAGGTGAAGCGGTTTGTTGGTATTTGGCGAGGAAAACTCCGTGACTACTTTTTTGCCTTTTGCAGGAAGCTGCCCAAAATTTTCATCAAAATATGATTCTTGAAACAACTCCAGCCAGGTTTGAATTCCAATTTTGATATTTAGAAATCCTTTTACAACATTAAAACCCTCAACGATATCAGAATTCTTTTTTATCTCTTCCCCAAGCATTCGCGCGGTTTCTTCAGGTTTTTTTTTGGAATATCTCGCTAACGGAAAAGTCACAAATGTGAATTCTCCTTCGAACTCTTTTCTTGTGGGCAATAAGCCTAAATCTTTCCCTTCCAGTTGATGGCCAAATATATTTTGAAAGGCCTCCTTTATCTCACTTTTTAATTTTGCATCCAAGCTCATGCTATTCACTAATTGTATTTTACTGATAATATTGAAATTTTTAGGGTTGCAAAGATTACAAAATTATACCAATATTGCACCGCTATTTTTAAAAGTTACATAAATGAAACGTTATGAGGACCTAATCAGTCAGACTTTTGAATTTCCGCAGGAGGAATTTAAAGTGGTCAATAATGAATTGCTCTTTCATGAAATTCCATTGATGGAAATCATCAAAGAACATGGCACCCCTTTGAAAATAAGCTATTTACCCAAGATCAGTGAAAATATCCAAAAGGCCAGAGGGATGTTTATCAGCTCCATGAAAAAGCATAACTATAATGGTGAATATATGTATTGCTATTGTACTAAATCTTCCCACTTCAGCTTTGTTTTAGAGGAAACGCTAAAAAATGATGTGCACATAGAAACTTCATCTGCATATGACCTTCAAATAGTTAGAAAACTCCAGGAAAAAGGAAGCATCGATAAAGATACTTTTATTATTTGCAATGGTTTTAAAAGGCCGCTCTATAAAAAATTCATTGGAGAAATTGTAAATGACGGATTCAAAAATTGCATCCCCGTATTGGACAACCTCAATGAAATTGACTATTATCTTGAAAATGTAAATGTGCCCCTTCAACTGGGAATCAGGGTTGCTGCCGATGAAGAGCCAAATTTTGAATTCTACACTTCCCGGCTTGGTGTGAGATATGCAGATGTGAATATTTTATACAACCAAAAAATAAAAGGAAATGCTAATTTGAAGTTGAAAATGCTCCATTTTTTCATTCACTGGGGAATCAGTGATTCTGCATATTTCTGGAGTGAGTTAAGCCGCTTTATTTTCAAGTATTGCGAATTGAAAAAAATATGCCCTGAGTTGGACACTATTGATATCGGAGGAGGCTTTCCCATCAAAACTTCCTTGCAATTTGAGTTTAATTATGAGCACATTGTTGATCAGATTGTCCAAAATGTAAAATGGATCTGTGATAAAAATAGTGTCCCCACACCACATATAATCACGGAATTCGGCTCTTATACTGTTGGTGAAAGCGGAGCGACCATTTATTCGATACTGGACACAAAGCTGCAAAACGACAAAGAGCTTTGGTATATGATTGATGGATCATTTATCACTCATATCCCCGATTCATATGGTCTAAATCAAAAATATATTATGATGGCCATAAATAATTGGGATGACTTGTACCACAGGGTAAACCTGGGTGGATTGACTTGTGACAGTAAGGATTATTACAATTCTGAAGCACACTCTTCGGAAGTTTTTCTTCCAAAAATGAGCAATGGTGACCCTTTGTATATCGGTTTTTTTCATACCGGAGCCTACCAGGAATCCATTGGTGGTTATGGAGGATTGCAGCATTGTCTGATCCCTTCGCCAAAGCATATTGTCATAGACAGAAATGCAAGTGGAGAATTAGTTTCGCGCGTTTTTGCCGAAGAACAAGGCAGTGAATCAATGATGAAATTGCTGGGGTATTAGCGAGAATTTTGTTAGAACCCCCATCGGGTTATACTCTGCTGGTGCTTGTAGCTCGTACCTTGTTCCTTATAAGTTTAGTGAGTCTTTCGCCAAAAGTTACAGTCGGAGGTGAACGGAAATGTCTTTGGAACACTTGATATCATGAACTATATTCACGATTTAAAGATCGCCCAAGGTGTGGAAATAATAAGGTCTTTATTGCTTTATCAAAATCCAGAGACCTTGAGGAGGCGGTTATGATTTAAACATAAGTTCGATTCTCCTAACGAAATAAAATACCTGATGAATTATGAATGACATAATCAATACTTTGTTGTTGCTCTTTGCTGTGATAGACCCAATAGGCTCTATACCTGTTTTTATGGAAGCAACAAAACATTTCGACAAAAAACATAAAAGGAAAGTTGCTATAAATGCCTCTCTTGTAGCTTTCTTAGTATTGCTGTTTTTCATTGTAATCGGTCAGCTCATACTTAAAGGTATGGAAATTTCATTGAATGCGTTTCAAATATCCGGTGGAGTAATTTTATTTCTTTTTGCACTGACAATGATTTTTGGCGAAGGTAAACCTGAATCAGAAAAGCAATTCATCAAAGATTATAAGCATGTCACTATTTTCCCCGTTGCAATTCCTTCTATTGCTTCGCCTGGTGCTATTATGGCTGTGGTTTTACTAACCGACAATCACATCTATGCTTTTTCTCAGCAGGCGATTACAACTTCGTTGGTACTTGTAATAGTTTCATTTACAGGTCTTTTACTATTGTCAGCTGGTTATATACAAAAGATAATTGGGGAATATGGCATTACTGTTATTAGTAAAATCATGGGATTAATATTGGCATCTTATGCCGCACAAAGTATCCTGAATGGAATTAAAGACTTCTTTCTCGACCCATAATATAATTGTCACACATAAAAAGTAAACGACCAACCTGTATATGCAGGAGATAGTTATTGAAATTTAGATAAAATTAAAAATATATGAAAAATTTATGGAACGATGCAGATGCCGGAAAGCTGGGCAATGATCTTTTAAAGTTGAGGGTCTATACCTCCCGATTACTCGGACAAGAAGAAGATTTAGTATTACATGGAGGCGGCAACACTTCTGTCAAAACGAAGGAATTTAACATATTTGGGGAAGAAGAGGAGATAATTTATGTTAAAGGGAGCGGGTGGGATTTAGCTACAATTGAAGCAGCGGGATTCGCTCCGGTGAAGCTCAAGGCCTTGCGACAAATGGCTGAATTGAATCATCTCACCGATGTTGAAATGGTAAAATATCAAAGGATGGCCATGACCAACCCATCTGCTCCAAACCCATCAGTTGAAGCAATTTTACACGCCATCATTCCCTACACCTTTGTAGATCACACTCATGCCGATGCAGTAGTGACCATAAGCAATACCCCAAATGGAAAGGAGAGAATACAGGAGCTTTATGGTGACAATATGCTCATAGTGTCTTATGTAATGCCTGGATTTGAATTGGCTAAAGAGATTTATAAACTAACCAGAGACCTCGATTGGAATAAAATTGAGGGTATGATTTTACTACATCATGGCGTATTCACATTCCATGATGACGCAAAAGTGAGCTATGAAAACATGATTAAAACTGTTACCAAAGCTGAAGAATACCTGAAACGGGAAGTTGCCAATGAACTTAAAGGTACAGTCAAAGGGAAAGTTGCTCCATTAAAACTTGCGCAATTAAGACAAAGTGTTTCCAAACTTTTAGGGAAACCAATTTTGATTCAACACGATAACTCAGAATTTAGTACTGCATTCAGCAACCTGCCCAATCTGGCTACTATCGTGAACAGAGGCCCGTTGACGCCCGACCACATTATCAGGACAAAACGAACTCCTGTTGTTTTATCCGGAGATCACGAAGAAGATATGCTCGCTTACACAAAAGCGTATAAGAATTACTTCGATGAATTTAATACTGGAGATTTAGTACAATTAGATCCGGCACCGAGATGGGCTGTTTGGCCGGGCCATGGGGCTTTGTCGTTCGGGACAACGGTGAAAAACAATAACATTATCGGGGACATTACCAGGCACACTATGAAAGCTATTTCCCAGGCAGAGCAGTTGGGTGGATGGGATACACTTTCTAAATGGGATTTGTTTGAAATGGAATACTGGATCCTTGAGCAGGAAAAATTAAAAAAAGATAAGGCATCAAAAGCCATGCAGGGTAAAATTGCCATGGTTACCGGAGCGGCAAGTGGTATTGGAAAAGCATGCGTGGAAAGACTGGTAGATATGGGAGCTGTAGTGGCAGCGCTTGATATTAATCCCTCGATAAATAAATGTTTTAGTAAAAGTGAAGTTCTGGGAGTTGAATGTGATGTCACCAATACTGAACAATTAAAATTATCAGTTGATAAATCCATTGCGTATTTTGGAGGCCTCGACATGCTCATTACCAACGCAGGCATTTTTCCTAAAAGTTTGTCCATTGGAGAAATGGATGAAGATACCTGGAATAAAAGCATGGATATTAATGTTACCAGCCATCAGCAATTAATAAAGCTCTGTTTGCCCTATTTAACCCTGGGAATTGACCCAGCAATTGTGATCATTGGATCCAAAAATGTTCCTGCTCCGGGACCGGGCGCCGCTGCATATTCCGTAGCAAAAGCCGGTCTTACCCAGCTCGGACGAATTGCAGCCTTAGAGCTTGGAGAAAGCGGAATCAGGGTAAATATTATTCATCCCAATGCCGTTTACGATACCGGAATTTGGACGGATGAAGTACTAAAAGCCCGGGCCGATCACTATGGATTGACTGTGGAAGAATATAAAACCAATAATGTTCTCAAAGTAGAAGTGACTTCCAAAGATGTAGCGGAATTGGCTGTTGCGATGTTAGGTCCTACATTTTCAAAAACAACTGGTGCCCAGGTTCCAATCGATGGAGGAAATGAACGTATTATTTGATAAGGTTTACCTCTAACCAGCCTGCGGTCGGCAGATTTAATGGAAGGTATTTGAAAAAGACCGAAGTCGGGAGTCAGCATCGCCTTCGGCAAGCCTTGGGCTTACCGATGGAAAACCGAAGTATTTAAAGCTCAAAAATGGGAATCCAGAGGTTTCTACTCATTTTCCCTCTATCATAATACTACCAAAAAAAACTTCCGACTACGGACTTCTGGCTTCGGACTAATTAGTGTCTCTTTTAAATCATGTAACTAAAAGATTATCAATAAATTAAGGTCAATTTTTTATGTGAATCTTTTCGCTATTTATTAGGTTTTTTCAGTTAAAATGCAGATATTCAGGCTATTAACGGTCAGAGATTCG
>JAJRQT010000114.1 GCA_024280115.1 Bacteroidota bacterium
AGCCTGTTTCCGTTTAGTCTGACATTGCAAAGCTAAAGAAGATTTTAAAATATGATTATTTTTAGAAAAATAACAGCCTCCTTTTTGTCCACTTGAACCAATCGACTCTAAAATAGCCTACTTTTTGTCCATTATACCGGATTTCGCAATTTTTTTAATAATACTTTTTCCTGTAAGGGAAGTGCTCGTAACCACCGCTGAAAGCAATGCCCCCGCAATTCCACATGAAACTATATCCTGACCCGTCAAATACAGGTTTTTAACAGAAGACTTTACATGAATCGCCCGGCTATCAAAACGTTCAGGGCTATGCTCAAGGCCATAAATTTCACCATGATCATAATTGACAAAGTGTTTTGTAGATAAAGGAGTTGATAATTCGTAGTAATCAACCTTCCCTTTCAATTGAGGCATTTGTTCATACAGTTTTTGAAGTAATCGTTGTGAATATTGCTCTTTCATGTCTTCATACTCCTTTCCTCGTTTTTTCCATTCTTTGGATTCCCACTTTTTAAATATTTCATAGTCAGTCAATGTGATGATCTCGATGGTACTTTTTCCGGGGTATCGATTTTGAAAATCCGGATCTTTGGCTGCCGGAAATGATATATATACAACGGGAAATTCTTCATTTTCAGGATCCTTAAGATACTTCCTGATATTCTCATCATGATCGTAATTATCGGGATAAATCCACAGATTGGTTTTTGGAATATTCAAAGCCTCAGGAGTTTCTTTAAATCCAATATAAAGGCATAAGTGGGCAACAGAATATTTCAGCTCATTAACTTTTCTCAAATTGGTCTGGCTAACATGCTGACCTTTCAGCAACTGGTTATAAGTATTGTGGACACCCGTGCTGCTGATTATACTTTTAGCATAAAACTCCTTGCCATCAACCATTTTTACGCCTACAGCCTTTTTGTTTTTTATAAGAATCTCATCTACTTCAGCATTGACAAAAACATCACCACCAGCAGATTTTATAGTAGGTTCAATAGTATCGAAAATTCTTGATGATCCACCGACAGGATAGCTACCGCCATCGAAATAATGATTCACCAGCATGGCATGCATAATAAAACTACTTTCACCCGGGGACATTCCATAATCCCCAAATTGCCCTGTGAGTACCCCAATTAAACTAGGATTAGAAATAAATGACTCCAAAACCTCCCTGGTTGTTTTGCTATAAAATTCTTTTGATTTGCCGGAAATGAACCTTCCGAATAATTTGCCAGTGAGCTTGGGAATAACGCGTGTCGCAAAAAGTCCACGACTTGTTCGTGAAGCCTCTCTGATCAAATTCACATATTTATCAATACTCTTTTGATCTTCAGGAGCTTGGAAATATTCTTTCAGTTTATTTTTAAAGTTTTCTTTTCCTTTAAAAAAATCATAGGATTTATTTCCAAAAATTATCCTGTCGTAGTTATCCGACAGCTCTGCCCATTGCAATTGCTCAGCTGTAATATAATTAAAGACACGCCGGATAAACGATCTTTTCTGGTGGACCTGGCCAATATAATGCACACCGACGTCCCATTCGTAGCCCCGGCGTTTAAAAACATGTGTGAACCCTCCGGGCGTATAATGTCTTTCCAGCACAAGGGAGCTTTGTCCTTCCCTCGCCAATATTGCTGCTAATCCGCTTCCGCTGATTCCAGACCCAATAATTATATTATCGTACGTTTTATCGGGTTTGGTTTTCTTATAAGATTCCGGCATTATTTAATTGTTACATTACAAATTTTATAAATATAACCAGGTTAAATAATTTACCGTACAAATTATTGACACTAATTTGATATCAACCTAATCTTGTGCAATTTTATTGTTCACAAAAGATTCAACCATTGAAGTACTACAGCTTCTTCATTTTGTTTGCCTGTACAATTTCTTTCTCATGCAACCGGCCAAAACCTTTTGAGATCATAGTTGGTGACCCGATAATTGCCGGAAATGCTGCTCCTATCAAACCTATACTTCCAAAAATGAAGTTCAGTTTTACAAGTCTCGATCTTTATCAGGATATTAATTCCATCAACCACAACCACTTCAAAAAATACGGAACATTTTATACCAGGGATTTTACTATTTACCAGGTGAAAAATCTTGATCTACTTGAAGACAACCTCTACATCTCAGAAATTTATCTTTATTATGTTGATAAGTCGCTCCATAAAATTCAGGCATTTACAACAAAAAATATGTCAGACTTTTTCCTATCTAAATACGGTGGTGCCAAATTGATTTTGAAAGACAGGTTCAATAAGAACCTGGCGATGACCGAAGGGGCCGTGCAGCAAATCTCCGGCAAAACTCAAATGAACAAAAACCTGAATAACTATAAACTAAAATGGAAAAGTGCAGATAGATTGATTTACTACCAGGTGAATGAAAGTGCCCAAAAAAACTTTGAAGCGTTGGAAGAATTGATTGATATAGAAAATCAACAGAAAATTGAGATTGAACCAAAATACATTTTCACTATCCAAAGTTCCAAATACAACCTTTTACTTGCAAGGATTCAACGAGATGAAATTTTTTCGAAAAACAACCGAATACACATAGATTCAAGTAATTGATATAGCTTTAAATTAAAACACCTACTTACTTTCTGGCGTCCAAGAAAAATTAAATTCATGCCCACCTGCTCCGCCACAGCGGACAGGCAGGGAAAAATGATGCTTTTTGAGCTAAATCTCAAAAATAATCCCTTATATAAGAATAACTTCTATTTCCATCATAACTCATTGATTATCAAAGTCAATCCCCCCTCCCCCCTTTTCTAAGGGGGATTTTGCCGGACACGAGTAATACTTTATTAATTAGGGCGATAAAAAAATAAAAAGACTTTCACTCTTAAGTAATTCTAAATAATTTATAAATTGTGATCTAAGAATCCTTCAGTATCTGCATTGGATCAAGACCCATTTACCTGAAATATGAAAAAATCATTGCTAATTAAATTGCACCTTTATTCAGGGCTATTTACTTCCTTTTATTTGATCGCATTTGGTATAAGTGCAATTATTTTAAATCATAATATCAAGGTTGAAAAAAAAGATATTACACATAATTGGAATACTAACATTCAGGTTGATACCAATTTGCCAAATAAAGAATTGAAAGAAAAAATTAGAGACCAATTGGGATTAATGGGTTGGACACCGCCATGGGAGGATAAAAGAGACAGCACGTCTTTCCAATTTATGATCACACATACCGGAAGGAATTATTTCCTCAATTTAAATCTTGCAACAGGAGACCTGGATATTTCTGAAGCACCCAAAGGAATTATGGCGGTAATTCATGGATTACATTTTTTCAACGGGAATATTCCCAATGCCCCGTTTTTTATCCGCACCTGGGCCGTCTATCAATGGTTGGCACTTTTTGTTATGTTTATTTCCTTGTTCCTTGGGTTATGGCTGTGGATTAAATACAATTACAAAACCTGGGAAGGCATCGCATTTGGCAGTTTGTTCATCGTTTCTATTATTATTATGATATTGTTATGAAAATGGGAATTAAAACATACACTTTCCTCAGGAAAATACATCTGTACGCATCCTTGTCAACTGTTGCTTTACTCTTAATGTACCTGGTTACCAGTTACATGATGATATATCATAGCTGGTTTAGTTCCAATGACAACCAGGAACAAGTACTGTCTGTAAAAGTAGATCCGTCAGAAGTTTCAGATGACAACTGGGAATTATTCAGAAATAAGCACTCTATAAAAGGCAGACAAACACGAGAATATTTAACAGAATCAGGAGACCTTTATCGCGAATATGTAGGTGCAGGTAGCAATTTTAAAATCACGATTTTTGATGAAAAAAATGAAGTGAAAATTAAGAGTGTAAAAAGAAGTCTGGCTGGTACAATCATTGGTTTTCATCGATTGAGAGGTTATGGTGGTCCACTTCAGTACAATATTTATGCTTTGTTGCTTGATGCAGTAGGGCTTAGTTTAATCCTTTTTGCTATCACAGGGGTCATATTGTGGTTAAAACTTTTAAAAAATAACAAAATTGCCTGGACAATACTTATTTCTGGATTTGTTTACGTCAGCCTGATTATTGGTTATTTACTTTTTGTGTAAATAATCATAGTATTCATTTAATCAGAACTATGAGTCCACTCCGAAAAGTCAAAGTTCATGGATTTCAACTCTTTTACCCCGATCCCCTAAAGCCTGCCTGTCCGGTAAGGGGGAAGTCGTTGAGAATCAATGAACTCTGCAAAGTCTCCTTTAGGAGATTTAGGGGTGTTTTACTTGTCGGAGTGGCCTCAAAACTATCATGGTTCAAGACATTTCAATTGCAAATGCCCCATAATTTCCATGATGTGAAATTGAGATATCGGTCTTCGCTTTTTCATCTTTAAAATATAAAAAGGGAATTCCATAGTCATTTTTTTTAATGTAAATCTTGTCATGGGATTTACCTGAATATTCAGCAAATTGAGCGATGGCACCACTATAAACTTCTGCATGCTGAGCATTGTATTTCGGTTTTCTCATTTTAATTATTTGGCTCAAATACTTTTTATTTTTCTCCAAGCTTGTAATCGTATAAACAAATTTATCTGACAATGCAGATTGTGTAAAACACCTAAAATCACCAAAGAAAACCTTTCCGCAACCTTCCTCCTCATTTAAGTACCGCATTTCGCAGGAAAACTTTTTTGGAGCATAAAAGCGTTTTTTATTATGTTGAAAATGTAGTTTGTAGGCGCTTTCCTTCATACTCCACAATAGCCAAACCATCCTTTCTGGCCTTGGATATTCACGAATATATTGTTGCTCTTTTTCAGTAAAAATTTTATTAAGGAAACGGGGCCGATTCCATTCACTTTCAATTTTTGCAATCGTTAAATCTACAATATCGTTGCCGATCACTTTTCGCTTAATTTGGTGTTGATAATATCCATTGTTGCTTTCACTGTAAGCATTTGTTCCATGGATTCATTGTCAATTTCTATTTCAAATGCATCCTCAACATCCAAAATCACATCAACCAAATTTGCAGAGTTGATTTTAAGGTCGTTTATGAAATCCGTATCCTCGGCTAAATTATCAAAACTAGCATTATCCTGAACATATGGTTTAACGATCTTTTTCAATTCGGCTATTATTTTGTCTTTATTCATTATCGTATTTTTTAAAAATGATACAGGTGTTTACATCACCAAAACCAAAGCTGGCTTTTGCAATAATCTGTAGATTTAAATTTTCTTTTAGTTGCTGAGGAATTTTTTCTACGTCAATGATTTTCGTTATATCCGGATGTATATCTTCACAATTGGTTGAAGGAAACAAATAGTCTTCTTTCAATTCTAATATTGCAGCAACACTTTCTATAGCGCCTGCAGCCGTCAGGCAATGCCCAATCATGGATTTAAGGGAATTAATATAAGGAAAATCTTTCCCTTTCCTTCCCAGGGCAATGGCCCAATTTTGCACCTCAACAGGATCTTTGATTGTTGCCGTCAAATGTCCATTGATTGAATCAATTTCATTTGCAGTAATATCCGAATTTTCAATTGCTTTTCGAATACATCGCTGAACAGCAATAGAATTAGGAGCGGTCATAGTACCGCCATTCCGCTGTCCACCCGAATTTACAGCTCCACCCAGGATTTCTGCATGAATATTAGCACCTCTTTCCAAAGCGCTTTCAAGGGATTCTATTACAAGCGCTCCTGCCCCGCTACCAGGAACAAAACCGGAAGCGGTGGCACTCATCGGTCGTGATGCTCGTTG
>JAJRQT010000115.1 GCA_024280115.1 Bacteroidota bacterium
CGAATCTCTGACCGTTAATAGCCTGAATATCTGCATTTTAACTGAAAAAACCTAATAAATAGCGAAAAGATTCACATAAAAAATTGACCTTAATTTATTGATAATCTTTTAGTTACATGATTTAAAAGAGACACTAAATAATCTCTTTCCCAAAAGTCATTGCTGATATATATATCCGGTAGCATATCATCATCTAAATCACTCACCGAAACACCCAGGCCAAATCCAATATCACTTGTGTAGATTCCGGATTCGATGGTCACATCAGTAAATATTTCACCATCATTCCGTAAAAGCTTGTCTCCTCCCTCATTTCCGGGTTCCCCTCTGGTCCTTTTATAAAACTCCACACGGTCAGGACTTCGAAAACCATTGTTCAATAAAAAGCAATCCAAATCTCCATCAAGATCATAGTCGAAAAAAGAAGCGTGTGTGGAAAATGCGTTGCTATTTAATCCCCATTTTGTCGCTCCCTCAGTAAATGTCAAATCACCATTATTGATAAATAATTCATTTATCCTATCATCGCCAACTATATCACCTGAATTACAAACATAGATGTCTAAATAACCATCATGGTTTATATCTGCCATCGTTACACCTGTACTCCAGCCTTTTGTACCTGCAACTCCTGCAGACCTGGTTATGTTCTCAAATTGCCAATTCCCTTTGTTTAAGAAAAGTTGATTGTCAGATTGATTAGATGAGAAATATATATCCACCAAACCATCATTATTAATATCACCAATAGCTACGCCGCCTCCATTGTAAAAGTTACGATAATTCAGAATGTTAAAATCTTTTTTATCTTCAACTTCATTTATAAATGGCACACCTGTTTCTTCAGAAGAAAGCAATGTAAACATTTTTCTACCGTCCGCATCTGTGTCAATTTCAAATGACGAACAACCCCACAAGACCATGAAAATTAATATTATCAGATGTTTTAATGATTTCATGAATGAATACCTTTTTTCAAGTAACTTTTAGCAGATATAAAAATACCTTATCAGTACGCCAAAAAAAATCCCGGAAGGGTTAAAATCCTTCCGGGAAATCATTATCTCCTTATATTTATACTACCAACCAGGGTTTTGACCCAGAGTCTCTTCGCCATTTTTCTTACTCAATTCTATCTGATCATTTGGTAATGGATACCATACATGCCTGTCTTCAAATTTACTTGCAGCAGTCAAGTATTCCCTTCTGGTTTTTTCGATATCTATGTAACTATTTAACACATCTTTCGCTATTCCCCACCTTCTGAGGTCAAACATCCTGTGTCCTTCCATAGCCAACTCCAGCCGTCGTTCCATTCTTACAGCTTTTCTAGCCATATCCTGGTCTGTCCATGGAGCTGTGTATAAGCCAATCTTATAATTCGCCCAGGTAATCTGAGTAGAATTGATATCTACTTGAACATCACCACCATCAGGACCCTGAGCAGACTGTGAAGCTCTTTCTCTGATTTGGTTTACAATTGCCCGGGCATTTTCTAAAGAACCAGCTTCAACTTCGGCTTCAGCAAGCAACAACAGTACATCGGCATATCTCAATATATGCATATTCATAGAGTTAAGCTGATAACTTGCCCAACCTACTGCGCTACCTACACCACTGTTTTTCTCATAAATATTTTTCTTCGGGCTGTAAGGGCCTGCCCAAGCACGAGCTCTGATCCAGTTAGGCTCATGAATACCCCAATCCAAAAATGGAACATCATCTCTACCTGCTGTCCAGTCTAATCTTGGATCTACAGCATCTCCTGTCAGACCTGGTACAAGATCAGAATTGTTCCAAGATCCATCGAGAAATGGTAGCCCATTGGCATCAACCTTAAACACATTGACCAGGTTTTGAGATGGCTGATGGAATCCACAACATCCAAAAGGACTACCTCCATGAGGAAAGTTCAAACGATCTTGCCTGTTTCCATTGTCGCCACTTGGATTTCCATCATTTGATGATGCCTGATAAGCCAAAACCGTTTCAGGGCCATTATCTTGAGCTACAGAAAACACATTGTGGAATGTTGCTTCAAGATCATATGGACCATTTTCCGCAACATCTTTTAAATCAGTCAGTGCACCAGTATAGTCATTTTTAAACATCAAAACTCGTCCCTTGTAAGCCTTGGCAGTCCATTTGGTAACCCTACCAATATCTCCCTGGGTTTCCGGTAATTTAGCAATTGCTGCATCCAAGTCTGCCAATACTAAATCTATTGCCTGAGCAGAAGATAAACCTGGCTTTTTGAAGTCTTCATCCAATTCGGTATAGTAAGGAATATTGCCCCAGAATTTCCATGCTTCAAAATGATAATGGGCTCTTAAGAAAAGTGCCTCACCTTCTATGCGAGCAGCATCCTCACTGCCAATCCCATCTGCCTCCACTACATCTCTTAAAAGCTTTATTGAGGCATTCGCACGGTTGATACCTTCGTAAACTACTCTCCATTTATCATTCAAGTATCCATCAGCACCTGCAGTACTCCACTGGTACATTTCAACATCGGTACTTGGCTGCTGATCGCCTGTTTCAGATCCTTTATAGGCATCATCAGAAGAAACGCTACCAAATATCCAGTTACTCCCTGCGGCACCCCAGCCACCAAAATTTGCATATCCGTCAAGCAATGAATAGGTCGCGATGAGGTTTCCCTCAACGCCACTTGCATTAGCTAAAGTACTTTGATCCAAAACACCTTGTGCGGGACCATCAAGGAATGAATCCTTGCAGGCAAACATAGCGCCTGTAATCAAGACTGCGATTCCTAAAATTTTTATATTATTTTTCATCGTTTTTATTCTTTAAATATTAAAACGTTGCATTTATACCTATGGAAAAAATCTTATTTGATGGATAAGTTCCCTTGGCGATACCGTTGGTCTGGTCAGAAGTATTTCCTGCAGCATTGCTAGTACTCTGAGAAGGTAACGCCGGGTCTAAACCGTCATATCCTGTAACTGTGAAAAGGTTTTGACCTTGCAAATATACCCTCATGTTTGAGAACCAGTTAGAGGTGGGAATATTATAACCAATTTGCAGATTTCTCAATCTTAAATAAGAACCATCCTGAACGTAGAAATCACTATACGTGCTACTAAACTGATCGTTCTCATCAATAATAGGATACTTAGCGTTAGGATTGTCTGGGGTCCATGAATCTGTAAGTCGATCTTGTCTCACATTAGTATTAAATAACCTGAATACAGTGAACTCCTTGGTAACATCATAAATATCGTTGCCAATAGACGCAAAGAAAAATATGGTTAGATCAAAATTCTTCCAGGTAGCATCAAAGTTTAATCCGCCTGTAAAATCAGGATGATAGTTTCCAATGACATCCCTGTCAGCTGCAGTAATCTGCCCGTCACCATTTACATCTTTAAAGCGAATTCTCCCCGGAGCTGCGCCATCTTGCTGAATCGGGTTGTTATCCACTTCACCCTGATTAGCAAAAATACCATCGGTTACTAAACCATAGAAAGAACCAATAGGGTTTCCAATCTTATTGATGGAAACTGCTCCTTGTCGCCCCTGACCACTACTAAAGAAGAAGTCAGCATCACCGTCAATACTGATGATTTCATTGTTATAATGTCCCCCATTCAAGTCAATTCCCCAGGTGCCTTCACTTCCCAAAGTACCATTATATCCAATGGAGAAATCAAATCCTGTATTTTTCATAGAAGCAATATTTACGATTGGAGGACTCGCATTTCCCTGTGTTGCAGGTATTGGAGGTGAATATAGCAAATCGTCAACATCACGCTGGTACCAATCCAAAACAAAAGTCAATTTGCCTTCAAATAAGGCAGCATCAATTCCAATGTTGGTCGATCTGTTTTCCTCCCATTTCAAGTCAGGATTACCGATCCTAGTTAAACGATATCCGGCAACAATGTTGGTATTAGAACCTGTAATATCATAAAATGCATTCCCTGTTCCTCCACCATATTGGTTAAATACACGACCTTCAGAGATACTTTGATTTCCCGTAATACCCCATCCACCACGGATTTTAAGGTCATCTAACCAGGTAGCACCAGACATAAATCCCTCTTCAGAAAGCCTCCAACCACCACTAACTGCAGGGAAAGTACCGTAGGCATTATTAGGACCAAATCTTGAAGAACCATCTCTACGGATTGTTCCACTTAAATAATATTTATTGGCAAAGTTATAGTCAACTTTAGCAAATACTGAAGTCAACGAACTTAGTCCACCAAAACTATTCACATCTTTTGTTCCCGGATCAGCCAAGGCATCCTGGATATACCAGGCATTACGATCAAGGGTCACGAAATTACTGATTCGTCCATCCATACCATTATTAGTATTATCAATGGCCTCATAACCTGCTAAAACACTTAAGTTGTGCTTATCTGCAAAAGTCTTATTGTAAGTCAGTGTGTTTGTCCATGTCCAACTTGTATTAGTTCTATATCTTTCAGTTAATCTGGTTTCCGTTGTCGGTTCTGAATTCTCAGGTGTTGCAAACGAAAATCCTTTGTAAATACTATTGAACAAACTGAACCCAAAACTTGTTCTGAATTTTAAACCATCAATTATGTCTAACTCGCCAAAGACATTACCTACTAGCCGTTGAAAGGTTCCTTTGTTATCTTTTCCTTTAAAAACCTGAGCAACAGGATTAGAACCATTACCTAATGTATTGGCCTTAGCACCTGAAAAATAGCCTCCTATATCATAAACGGAAACAACAGGTTGCATTTTTATCAATTGGCCTATTGGCGTATTCTCTCCCTGATTGCCCATTCCTCCACCACTTACTTCTCTTGAGAATGCCACATTTTCACCAAATTTAAATCGACCCATTTTATATTCGCTGTTAGCACGCAAGGACATTCTTTCCCAGTTATTATACTTGATTGTACCATCCTGATTGTAGTAACCGAGGGAAACATTAAATATTGCATTGTCATTACCGCCAGATAATGAAAGGTTATAGTCCTGAACTAAGGCAGGGTCTATCAATTCATCCCACCAGTTGGTTCCGGTAGAAGAAGGCATAATCAAATTATCTGGGAATGAATATGTGCTTTCATCCACACTGTTTGTTTGATTCACACCGTCATTTGGCCATATATACTTCGGAATGGTTGGATTATTTGGATCACCATAGATATTTGTTGGTATAGTTAACCCCGCATTGGTGAAACTTCTTTTCATTACTTCAAAATAATCTAGCGGATCCTGGATGAGGATTTTGTCATATCCATTCACGGGACTCGCAACACCAATGTTTACATCCAATTGAACTTTTGCCTTTCCTGACTGACCTTTTTTAGTAGTAATAATTACCACGCCATTATTGGCTCTTGCCCCATAAACAGAGGCAGCTGATGGATCTTTTAATATCTGAATCGACTCAATATCATGAGGGTTAAGCCAGTTATTATAAGCATCTTCGTAAGGCACACCATCAATAATATATAAAGGATCATTGTTGGTAAAAGAACTGATACCTCTAATTCTAACTGTATTCCGTCCACCTGGTGCACCACTGTTGTTAACGGTTACACCTGCAGCGCGACCATCCAGTTTCTGAACAAAACTTGCAGCAGTCATTTTGTCCATCTCCTTAGTATCTACAACAGCTACGGCTCCAGTGATATCCGCTTTTCTTTGAGATGTGTAACCAGTTACAACTATCTCCTTCAAAGAAGTTACATCAGGGGCTAATACAAGATCAATCTTAGATTGATTACCAACAGTTACAGCTTCAGTAATGTAACCGATAGAAGAAAATACCAGGACCGCTTCCGGCCCGGGAACTACAATGCTGTAGTTACCTTCAACATCACTCACGGTTCCTTTACCGGTTCCTTGGATCAAAACGTTAACTCCTGGAAGTGGACCTTCCTCGGTAGACGTTACAATACCTGTAATCGTCGTTTCCTGAGCGTAGGCAAAACTGGCCGCAAAGCCAAAGAGGAGGAGAGACAGCATGCCACCTCTCCACAATGTAGAATTACGCATAATAAATTTATTTAGGTTAACATTATAATTATTAAGTTTAAGCACATTGCATAAACAAAAGAAAAACCAAATCTTGTATTTTATGGGCGTCTAGGTCATCTGTATATAATTTACTAAATAACCATAGAATATAATGCTATATCTTAAAAAAATTTCCGGGAAATACTCGCGCTATTGAATTGTTCTTAAAATATTTAAACACCTTTTCAATAAAGAATAGGTTAAAGAAAATAATTAATACCTGAGAATTCAGTATTGCAGTAGTTTTTCACTTTCATAATTTTAATATAAATCGACTTGCCGCCTGACGGACTTGTAGTCTATTTGACTACAAGTTAAAAAATCATTACTTAAAAACAAATAAATATTCAGAATTAAAAACAATTCTGAATATAGGTTATTCATAATAGGTCAAAGGTCACTATATCAAATGAATTGAAAATCTACTATGGACAAATCAGAATCAAAAGAGGGAATTTTGTAACTTTCAATTGCAGCATTATTGACAATAACGTATAACACTATAGGGTTCAAAAGAAATAAAACTAAAAAATTGGATTAACCCTTGTTTATTTGTGCTCAAAAACAACGACCTCATCCCTATTGATACCAGCAACAACAAGGGATGTATCACCTTCAAAATAGAGTAAGGATTCCACCATTCCCTGAAGCAACAATCCACTTTGTGCCGGAGATAACAATTCTTTTAAAGGTTCATTCCCACGGCTTAATAGTATCAGCCCTTTGTTTGCATCATAATAGCCTGTAGAAATATCATAAGTATGATCATTACCCGCCAGTATTACGTCCGGATAGTTATCATCATTAAAATCACTGACAATGGTTTTTTTGATGGGCGATACTTGCGCAATTCTAGGCAATTTCTCCCACTTGAAACTACCCTTATTATTCCATAATACATAGCTGGATGTAGTATTGACAATGAATGTATATTCTATTCTATCCATGATATCACTGTCAAATATATCACTAATATCAGCCATACTAAATGACGCATAATCTTTATATTTTTTCAGAAATATTTGTGATTGCGCAGCAAGTTCATCTAGATAATTTACTGGGTACTCTTTCATTTGACCGTTAATGTCTTCCCAAAATCCGGTTGAAAGAGGATCTAATGTTCCATTTAAATCCAAATCCACAGCATACAATTTCAATGGATATTCATCACTTACATGAAATCGATGATTTTCTCCAAGATTTCCTAATATATAATCATCATCACCATCCTGATCAAAATCGCCAGCCGTAATAGAGAACCAAATCCCATGCTTTTCTTCAATTTCCGGTATTTCTTGACTTGTAAATCTTTCTCCCTCCTGGTTGTGTAACAAGGCAATGGAATTCCATTCCCTTGCAATTAGCAAGTCCTCCCATCCGTCCCCATCGAAATCACTCCATGTTGCGTCAGTTACCATACCGAGATTAAAATTTAAAGAATTCTCGCTATTGTATTGACCGTTGTCATTGATCAAAATCCATGAATCAGTTGCAAAGGGAAACATTTCTTTCTTTATCCTCGAACCTATAAAAAGGTCGATGTCCCCGTCATGATCAAAATCGAAAGGTCTTATTACGGAGGCAGAAAATGGCTTAACCGGCAGTTCTTTCCGTATAAAGGAACTATTATTATTTTCATACAGATAGTGGATATACTCTTCCTCCTTTCTATTTTCATATCCACCTGCAAGGGCTATCACATCATTGTCGCCATCATTATCGAAATCCAATATGGCAAAGTCAGCTTCAGAAAAATTCTTTTTACCCGTTAATCCTTCGAAATATTTCTGTTCGAAGGCCGCCCCTTTTCTAATAAATACCTGTGTAGGTAATGAATTGGTCGCGCCAAAAATAATGTCATCTTTTCCATCACCATCGATGTCGCCCTGTGCCATTCGAGGACCAATTTGCGAAAATTTATGTGGGATAATATTCTGGCTAAAAAAGAAATCTATGTGGTCATCTTGCTGATGCCTGTAATCTATGATACTATCAGCCTTTATAAAAAGCTGACGATGCTGTTTGAGTTGATGCATATTTTTTGCAGGAATGATTGCATCACTTTCATTAATTTCAATACGTTGATTGGCCTGAATATTTGTTAATGTGGTTTTATTTCCTTTTTTGGGCCATGTGACTTTTATGGAATCAATTAAAGTTGCATTTGAAAGTCCAAAATGTACCACAGGATCTACTGAAGAGATATAACCTCGCGACAAAAAATTCTCTAAAAATTGGTATCGGCCTCCACTCCACAATTCCACTTTTGCTCCAAACGCAAGTTTATTGCCTTCTTTTCCATTGAGCTTAATCCTGATAAAATTTGCTTTATCTTTGCTTTTCTCAACGGTGTTATTTTTATAAATAAATGCCTTGTCATTTATATTATTGACCACATAATCAAGATCTCCGTCATTATCCAGATCTGCAAAAGATGCACCATAAGAATAAGAAGGAGTCTCCTCAAACCACTCATTTGATCGCTTTACAAAATTTAATTCTCCAGTATTTTCAAATGCCTTATTAAATGCCTTAACCGCCGGCGCTCTACTCATCACATGTTGAGCAGAAGCGACATATCCATAGACCTGGACCTTGTATTTGGTCCAATCCTTGTCCGTCAGGTCTTTGGGATAACCATTGGTAATAAGTAAATCTTTGTCGCCATCATTATCATAGTCTGCAAAAAGCGGAGACCAGCTCCATTCGGTTTGGTAGATACCCATCATTTGGCCAACCTCACTGTACGGAATCATTTCGCCATTTATAAAACCATTATGGAGATGTAACATATTCCTGAGGTATTGATGCTCATACCCATATTTTTCATCGTTTATATAATAAATATAACTGAACCCATTAATGGTTTGCTTTTTCTTATAATAATATTCTGGCATCATATCCAGGGTAAACATGTCCGGATTACCATCATTATTTATGTCTGCCATATCATTGCCCATAGAGGATTTTGTTTGGTAGGACATGTATTTTGCAATTTCATTTTTAAAGGTCCCATCGCGTTGATTTATATATAATAGATCGTTGGAGATATAATCATTGGAAACATAAATATCAGGATAACCATCCTTATTGACATCTCCCAATGCTATTCCCAAACCAAATCCTTCATAAATAATACCTGCTTCAATGGTGACATTGGTAAATGTGCCATCTCCGTTATTTTTATATAGTTTGTCGTTACTGATTGCGCTACCGTCAAGAATCTTCTCCCTATAACTTGCGGAAAGCCGTTCAGTAACAAAATTATTTAGTAAATACAGATCCAGGTCTCCATCAAGATCATAATCGAAAAATGCTGATTGTACACCATAACTTGTGTCCGCAATTCCATATTGTTCAGCCATTTCCTGAAATAACAATTCACCGTCATCTTGTAATCCTTGATTTACCCAAAGTCGGTTTTCCCGTTTTTCAGGATCGCTAAAAGCTGTACAAGTGCAATAAATATCCATCCAACCATCACTGTTTATATCAACAACAGACACTCCGCTATACCACTGATTGCTATCTTGCTCTACTAAACTTGCAGAAATATCTGAGAATTGAAAATCTCCTTCATTAAGATAAATTCTTGTCGCTACCTGGTTTCCGGTGAATATGATATCTTGTAGTTGGTCGTTATTGAGATCAACAATTCCAACTCCTCCTCCATTAAAGATATACTCGAAATTCATTACATGAAGACTGTCAGTCTCAGTGATGGTATTCACAAAATTAATTCCTGTGTCGTCTGAATTAAGCAGCTCAAACCGAGGCTTTTCCGAACAGGAAAATATTATGATGATAAATATTAAAAATAAATAATGCTTCATTTCTATAAAATTAAAACGGATCAATCGGTACTTCAGAGGGCTTGAAATATCATTTCGTAATGTTATTGGTTTATCAATCAACCAGGATTATTTATTTAAAATGTAAACTTCGTACAAAACCAGACATTTGCTATTCCCCTCCATTGGAGGGGTTAGGGTAGGTATTTTCATTAATCCAATCATAGATCCTGTTCAATACATACTTCATTTCCTTTTTTACCTCTAAATCATCAAACCTTAAAAACCGTACCCCCACTCTAATCTCTTTTGCCTCTTTCTGCCATTTACAGCAGCATGTTCATGGCTCTGACCATCAATTTCAATGACTAATTTTATATTCTTACATTAAAAATCAACAATGTAATTATCTATTGGCTATTGCCTGTCAAAGTCATAGTCAAGCATTTCTTTCCCGTTGAGTTCTTGCCAAAGTAAAACTTCAGAAAGTGTCATGTTTTTTCTTAGCTCTTTGGCCAGCAGAACCAGTTTTTAATTGTATGGAATTATTTGCCGTTTCTTCATGATACCCACCCCTGAATCCCCTCCATGGAGGGGACTTTCATTTGTTGTTATAATATCATCCAATTTAATAAAACCAATACTTTTTTCAATAATACAAGCAGAATGTTTTATTGAGTTATTCCCCCGGTTTACTGCGTAATCCATAAAAACTTTGGAGTAGCAAAAGAAAATAAAAAAAAGTGGGCTTCCTTATAAGAAAGCCCACTTTAATTAAGATTAACTATTAATAATTATCTGTTTTGAGATAAATTACCATTACTAAGGTCAATTTGTCGTTGTGGAATTGGATAGTTTACGTCTTCTGCGCCTATGGATGCAGATCCATATGCTGCTGACCCCCATTCCATTGTTTTTTCATACGCAAGTATTCTGGGTATTTCTGACTGAACATCACCCCAACGCTGCAGATCATAGTATCTATGACCTTCCATACCCAATTCAAGCTTTCTCTCAAATTTTATGGCTTTGAGCGCTTCATCCTGGCTCGCAAATGATGGATACAACCCAATAACGTAATTAGCTGCATCAGTGCCATCATCATTTTTCACAAAACCATCAGCGTTTGCGGCCCTGGCACGAATTGCATTTACTTCCCCAAGACCCATATCATCCTGACTGAGCATTGCTTCGCATTCAGCTTTAAGTAAAAGAACATCTGCATAGCGAATCAATCGATATCCATTAGCTGTATAACCAGATGTCCAGTTTCCTACTTCTGTGTAGATACCTTCCTGAGACTTCTTATATACCTGCTTCATCGGGCTGTAAGGACCTGCATACGATTGATCACGTATCCAGTCCTGGCCTGTATGATCACCCCAATCAAGATATGGAATTCCCCTTCGTCCAACCGACCAGTCAAGTCGTGGATCGAGTTGACCTGGATATTCAGCAAAAGGCTCATCTGGAGCAATCCCCTGATCATTCAGCACCTTTTCATCATTATATGAATTATCAAGGTAAGGAAGCCCATCTGCATTTGTACGGAATGAGTTAACGAAATCCTGTGTAGGCTGATAAAATCCACAACATCCGCCAGGTGATTCACCAGATTTATATGGAAAGTTTAAAACCTCTCCACGGCCTCCGTTCCATCCACCGGAACCGTCATTCACAGAATATTGGACGGTATAAATCGATTCAATGTCATTTCGGTATTCGGTGTCAAACACATCGCCAAACTTATCCATAAGGCCGGCTTTTTGCCCAACAGGATTGGTGCCGTTTGCCTCAACCCCTTTTAGAACTTCAAGCGCAACACCATAATCCTTAAACATCTGCATTTGAGCTTTAGCCCATAGTACCTCTGCAACAGTTTTATTGAACCTGCCTACCTGGCCCATATCATTGGGAAGTAACCTTCCCTGATCCAAGTCATCAATGATTCTATTCCTGATATCTTCTGTATTTGTCAATTCATCCTGAACAGTATTTTCATCTACGTACGGAACCCCTGTGTTGCTTCCCATATCTGCCCACATTCTCCAGGCTTCAAAATGATAAAACCCCCTCAGGGTTTTTGCCTGCCTGATGAAGGAATCTGCCTGGGTATCTGTGATATTACCGGCCTCAAGTGCTGTTGCAGCAACTGAAATCACACTATTGCAACGCGAAATTCCTTCATAAACCGCTCTCCACTTAGCGTTAAGGTATGGGTTTGTTGCTGCCTCAGAAAATGTCTGGAGTGGGTTAATGTCCGGTTGGTCACCGGCGTCTGTACCTTTATTAGCTTCCATTCCCCTGATACTACCAAAGACCCATCCCGATGAAGTTGTATTCCATCCAAATCCCTGACTGGATACTCCGTCAACCATCGAATAAGCGCCTATTAAAAGGCCATCTACACCATCATATGTCGCCAATACTGCCCCATCCAATGAACCATTTGGCGTGATTTCTAAAAAGCTTTCTTTACAACCGTTTGATAGCACAAAGGCTGTAATAAAAACTATTACCGATAAATATTTTATTTTTTTCATATCTCTAATAAATTAAAAACCAAGATTTATACCAAAAAGATACTGTTTGGTGGTTGGAAGGTTTCCTTCATCAACTCCCATAGCCGTATCATTGAAACTGGCCAATTCAGGATCTAATCCAGAGTACTGAGTTACTGTAAATAGATTAACACCCTGTACATAAAGCCGCACGTTGGTGAATACATTTCCTAACATTGATTTTGGGAATGTATAACCAATCTGGAGGTTTTTTAACCTGAAATAAGAACCATCCTCAACATAGTAACTTGTTGATTGCGTATTTGTTGAAAAGTTCGATGAATTTGAAGCTTTCGGTACTGTAGCGTCGGTGTTTGATGGAGTCCAACTGTTGTATAACAAATCGCTACTCTTTTGTCCCTGGAAAGAAGGCCAGAAATCTGTCCACCATTTGTTGTAGTTAAAAATATCATTTCCTTGCGATCCATAGAAGAATGCTGTCATATCAAAATTCTTCCATCCAAAATCCAGGTTTAAGCCATAGGTGAAATCCGGATGTGGATTACCGATTAATACCCTGTCTTCAGGTGTGATTTCATTATCTCCATCAACATCCTGGTATCGTAAGAAACCCGCTTCGGCACCATCCTGGGCAGGAGCGCCTGATACTTCACCATCTGATTGAAATAAACCAGTCACATTATATCCAAAAAACTGGGATGTGGGCTGGCCTACCTGGTTCCTGTTAAATGAACCTATCCTGGATCCTCCGGCATCAAAGAATTCAACACCTTCCACCAGTTTCACAATTTCGTTGGTATAAGTGGTGAATTGAAGGTTTCCCTGGAACCTGAAATCAGACCAGTTTTGCTTATATATTAAGGCAAGATCAATTCCGGTGTTTTGCATTTCAGCAATGTTTACAGCAGGCGCTGAAGCTGCGCCGGCAGTTCCGGGAATTTCAGGCACAAACAAAAGGTCTGTATTTTTCTTGGAGTACCAATCAAAGACTAATTCCAGCTTATTGTCAAACATGCCCAAATCAACCCCGATATTTGAGGTGGTATTGGTTTCCCACTGTGCGTTAGGATTGCCAATCCTTGTTGGCCTAAACCCCTGAAGGGATGAATTTCCGGAACCGTTTAAGTCATAGTTAGATGTTGAGGCTGATCCGCCATAAAGGAAAAACTGATTGGCAGTTGAAACAACCAATTGATTGCCCATGGTTCCATAACCGGCCCTTAGTTTAAGGTCTGAAACAAACGTGCCCCCGGCGAGGAAACCTTCTTCACTTATTCTCCAGGCTCCTGTTACCGATGGGAATGTTCCATATCGTGTCTCCGGTCCGAAAACTGAAGAACCATCCCTACGCACTGTACCACTGATATAATATTTGTCTCTGAAATTGTAATCTGCCCTGAGGAATGTGGAAACCAATGACCTTGGGGTGCCGTACCACGAGTCGCCGGACACCAAGTTTGCTCCATTGCTTACCGTTCTATAAGAAAGTGCATCGGAGAAGTAACCGGCCCTTGAAGCGCTTACACCACGACCAATACCTGTTTTTACTGCTTCGTAACCCGCAACAGCTAAAATCTTGTGATCGCCAAATTGCTGGTTGTAGCTCAATGTGTTTGTCCAGGTCCAGTCAGAACCGTAACTTGCATTTTCGCTATAAGATGCGGTTGCTCTATTCTCGGAATTTTCATAGGTTGAAGACCCCCAGTTGGTGCCATAAGAGTTGCTGTATGATCCACCAATAGATGTTTTGAAATTCAATCCATCAATAATCTTTACATCTACAAACACATTACCAAAAACCCTCAGGTTCTGCCATAGATCATCTTTGTCCCTGGTGCGGTTTGCTACTGTATTGCTTCCATTACCCAATCTTGGAGCTATACCTGTGCCTCCCCAATCTCCGTCCTCAAAGGTATGGGAAAGACCTTCAAAAGTGCCATTGTCCCAAATAATGGGTATAATTGGCTGATTTCGATAAACATTCATAAGGATAGTTCCCTCACTACCGTTGGCAGAAATCCCATTATCGGAACGATGAACAACATTCAGGTTTTCGCCAATGGTTACCCTGTCTTTGATTTTAAATTCAGAATTGAACCGAACGCTAAACCGCTTATACCAGTTGTATAAATTTGTGCCATTCTGATCGAAGTAGCCCAATCCTGCATAAAATTTTGCGTTATCGTTGCCTCCCGATAAAGACACGTCATGGTTCATAATCATGGCATTATCCGTCAATTCATCATACCATTGTGTATCTGCTGCCCATGAAGGCAAAGTGGGAGAGCCTGAAGAAGGACCATAAACCGGGTGATTTTCTGTAGTTCCGTCGTTTGCGTAAACCAACCATTGCAAATCGGCAAACTCTTTGGTGTTAAGCAAATTGGAAGGTCCGTTACCCGGATTCTGGGTGCCAACATACATGTTGTAGTTGACTGCCATCCCTTTTTTCCCCTTCTTGGTAGTGATTACAATCACGCCGTTTGACGCACGAGAACCGTAAATAGAGGCTGCACCTGCATCCTTAAGTACGGTCATTGATTCAACATCATCCGGGTTGATGGTATTGACATCTGTAGTAGGCACACCATCTACAACATAGAGTGGGCTGTTATTCCCGAAAGAACCTAAGCCCCTGATCCTTACTTTTCCGGCTTGGCCCGGCCTTGCATCCTGTGTTACCGTTACACCTGCAACACGACCCTGAAGTTGTTGTGTAACATTACCCTGTGGCATGGCAGTTAATTCTTCCGCTTTTACAATACCAACAGATCCCGTAAGATCTTTCTTTTGCTGGGTTGCATAGCCTGTAACAACAATTTCTCTTAGTGAAGTAATATCAGGGACAAGTACCATATCGATGGTAGATTGATTGCCGACAGTCACAGCTTCGGTTGTATAACCGATAGAAGAGAATACCAGAACAGCGTCTGGACCTGGAACTACAATACTGTAGTTACCTTCAACATCGCTCACAGTCCCTTGTCCAGTTCCCTGGATAAGGACGTTGACTCCGGGAAGAGCTCCTTCTTCTTCAGAAGTCACATTACCGGAAACCGTCATGTCTTGAGCGTAGGCTATGCTTAACGCAAAGCCAAAGATGAGTAGAGATAGCAAGCTACCTCTCCACAATGTAGAAATACGCATAATAAATTAATTTAGGTTAAACATTATTTACAAAAAGTCAAAATTGACTGAATGTTCCAATAAATAATAATTGATTGTCAGGTAATTAGATTTCAACAACTATAAAAATCAAATTGTTCTTAACGCAATAGTACTAATATTATTAATAATTTCATACACGATTAAAACTAATTGTGTGATTATTACACTTACATATTAATACCTAATAGTCAATTTGTTTTTGTGTTTGGGTTAATTTTGAAAATTAAAGTTGTAAAGTTCCTGTCATATCAAATATTAAAATTTATTAAAGTTATAAAAGTTCAGAAGAACATTCCAAGCTTAAATGATAATAATTTTAGGGTTACCCATTTAGATCGCATTTGATTTAATCATTGCATAGCTCACAGGTTCATGTAGTACACATCTTTCAATAATTTTATCTAAGATTGAAATCCTATGATTTCTCCGGTTAAACCTAAAAAAATATTCATCAA
>JAJRQT010000116.1 GCA_024280115.1 Bacteroidota bacterium
ATAAATTATACGTGCGTTCTATAGGTCTAAAGCGAGCCAGCGGCTTTGTGACGATGGTTAATTTAACCTATAACCTGTTTAGATATGAACAAATAGTAAGGTTAGATGGGATAGGTATGTCCAATTGGCAATAACAAAAAAGTTAAAACATTGATAATCAATATATTGAGTAAATTAAGGTAAAAGCAAAATAAAATATTTCAATTTATTTTGACTGATTTCAAAATTTGAAACAAAAGTGAAAAACTCAAAATCAATTATTAGAGGTGCCCTAAAGATAAAAAGGATTTCGTTGCTATGGTTAGCATTAGTTTCATGTTTTTATTCATGTAGTACTAAGCATCCAGATTATTACATCATTAAAGAATTTAACCAAGAGGATGTCCCTTTGGACAGAACATTAAAAGGGGTAAAAATGGAGGTGGAGGGCTTAATCTATCCCAGAAGAATTTTAAACTTAAAGAACCACCTAATTGTTAGCGAGCATAAAGCAGATACTCTTATTCGTATTATTGATAAAAAAAACGGGATTATTGTCAAGAGTGTCGGCATTCCGGGATTTGGCCCTGGGGAAATTGATGATGTTCCATGGAGGCTTTACCCTGTTAATAATGAAGAAAATGAATTTTTGGTATTTTCTTTAATGTCGAAAAAACTAGATAGATTCTATGTTAGTGGATTATCAGGTTATTCAGCAGAAACTATTAAATTTAAGGAGATTCTTCCTTCTGGCAGAGATTTTTTATTCTCTTCAGATTCTACATTTATGTCTATTATCGTTGATGGTAATGATAAATTTGTGGAGTTTGATGTTGAGGGGAAGGTCATTCAAAGGTACGATAAGTGGGATCATATGCTTGATGATAAACATTTGCCCCCTAACGTAGTCTCCATGATTCATGCAGGATACTTCGATTGTGATTTGAGTAGGAATTTTTTTAGCCTTGCTTGTCTTAATGTAGATCGCATTGAGCTTTTAAATAAAGAAGAAGGAACTATTACTTTTATTCGAGGTCCGATTAAACATGTCCCAGAGTTTACCGTTGATCACTCATCAGGGTTTGCAAAGCCATTTATAGATCTTAACACAATTAAATATTGCTATACAAATTCTGTATTTGGAGAAAGCAAGTTATACACACTGTTTTCAGGAAATAGCGCACATGAAGTTAACGTGGCTCCAGAGGGGCGATATAATAATGATATTTATGTGTTTGATTTTGAGGGAAATGTTTTAGAACATTATCGTCTAGATCACACAATAGCTCATTTAGCAGTTGATGAAAGAGAGCGAAAGTTTTACGGTATTACCTTTAAAGAAGATCCGGCAGATATTATTGTTTTTGACTTCTAGGTAGCTAACTTTTAAATGCATTTTTTATTTGTGTTTTATAGGTAGAGATAATAAAACAATCAAGAATGTTTTTTTATCGCGTTTTCACATACTAGGTTCACCTTGACTTCCTATACCATAACGAAAGGAGATAGAAGGATTAATCTGGAATGAAATTTACATGGATTAAATTCAATTTATAAGATAAAAAATGAAACCAAAAAGAGGAAAAGGTCTTCTTTATACAAGGTGATGTGGTGGTTTGGTGTTAAATATAAAGGATGCAGATTAACTGTCCCTACATAGTCTGACAGTTTAGAATTATGGTTATGAGCTTCTACTCATTTGAGACGCTATATATAGTAAAAAATATTCAAAGATATTCATGGCATTTTTAATTCAATCCAAAAACTTAACCAATGAAATGACTAGAACACACAGTTCATAGGAGAAGTCGGGTATTGCCTTGCCTGCGGTAAATCTTGCACCTCGGCTAATGTTTCATTGACACATGGACGGTTACAAGGGGAACACCGAAGATAGAATTCTGATTCTTATATTTCCTGAGACATACAAATTTCAATTTTAGTTTATCGCTTTGAATAAAAATTTCTGTACATGATTTTTTTTCATGATTTGAATAAAAGCAATTTAAGCTTAATTACTTAGTTATAAAACTAATACAACAGTTGTTTAACTAAATAATTAATAATAGATTTATAAACATGAATTTGAAGCTGGGATATCAATTATGAAAAAGCTGGTTTGGGTATCGTGCTTGGTGTTTCTTCCTTTCTGCTCAGAAAAAAAAGTGTAGATCCATGTTATAATATATAGAATGAAAAAGTTTATATGCCAGGTTATATTAGGATTGGCGTTCATATATGGCTGCGAACAAAAGCAGGCGCAAGAGATTAAGTTAGTGAGCAAAGAAGAATTCATTCAGTTAGTCGACACGATATCGATTGCGATCAAACACGATTTGCTGGGTGATTATTATTATTGGACAATTTCAGAAGATGATTATTATGTGGCTTACCATCACATGCTCCATCGAATAGATGTGTTTGATCTCAACAATCTTACCTTTAGTCATTCTATACCTCTGGAAAAGAGAGGCCCCGATGGGGTACCATCGACAATGTATGTACTAAAAACAGGTGATGAATACGTTTTAAGCAACGCGCAATATTATTATAGAATTACAAATGATGGCTCAATTGTCAGTAAGGCAGCAATTAGCAAGTTTTCAGCTTCCAAGGATGGTTTTCTATTTTATCAGAAAAGGTTGGCATCGAGAAATTATGATGATTTATCTATCGACAAAGATCGAAACTACATTTATCGTCCTATCTACAAATATGACGATAAGAGGATAGATTATTCATCTTTTTTCATGTGCTACATTGACTATATGAATTGGACTTCGGATGTAATAAAAGTAACTTACCCTGAATCATATGTAAAAACCTATACCGAAACAAGTTTTTTAGGCGATGGATGTATGTTAAGAAATGGACATTCGATGGTATTTAATTTTCCTGGCTCCAACGAAATCTATGTTTTTGACACCGTTTTACAAAATACTAAGGTTTATGATCCATTTATCTCTAATAAGGAGGAAATGCAAATTGGGTATAATGAAAACATGGGTATACGGTACCATCCCAGATTTTTATCTGTAAAATATAATGCAAAAAGTAATTCATACTACCGATTGCACAAAACCCAAGCTAAAGGGGAAAACTTTTCTGAAACAGATTACTTTCTGATTAATATGGATAGCAATTTCAATACTATTGTTCAATACAATCTCGGTGACCTTTTTAACCCGAGATATCGAATCCATAAAGGTTATCTTTATTTTACCGCAAAAGATGTGGACAAAGATGCTTTGTACAATTTGAAATTGTATAGAATAAAAGGATAGATCGACAATTTATAAATTAATATCACTTGCTGGAAAAACAGAGAAGTTCATAAATTTTATGATAAAATCAGCAGTAACATAAAATATTTCTATCTTCAATAAATAAATACCTGAAATCATTAAAATATGATTGACCAGAGACTTTTTAAAATGGAAATCCGAAACTTTTTGATCTTTGCATTTCCAATTCTTATCTACAGTTGCAACCTCCAAAACAAACAAGATAACGAGCAAATAGAGAAACGGGAATTCTTGCAAGAGAGCAACCTGGTGGATGTACTTAAAATCTCAAATGGGACGTTCACCCGGGAAATAATAAGCAATGGCAAACTAAAATCCATCCAAAAAAGCGACCTTCAGTTTAAAACTTCTGAGACCATTGTAGAAATCCTTGTATCCAACGGATCATGGGTGAAAGCAGGCCAGGTCATCGCAAGAATTGACAAAGAGGATTTGGAACAGCAATACAACAAGGCCTTAATAAGCCTGGAAAAATCCGAATTAGAATTGCAGGACTTTTTTCTTAGCCATGCGCAATTATTAGCAGATACAACTTCCGAAGAAGGAAAACAGAAATATCGAATTGCCGAAATTCGGTCGGGTTATGCGGAGGCAAAAATAGCCCTGGAGACAGCAAAGCGAAACATTCAATCAACAGAATTGAAGGCCCCTTTTCATGGGAAGGTGGTAAATCTAAATTTTAAAAAGCATGAACAATCTAAGCCGGGAGAGGTGTTCTGTACTATAATAGATGATTCAAGGTTTGAGGTGGAATTTAAAGTAATTGAATCGGAAATTTCCAGTGTTGAAGTGGGTAAAAAAGTGCACATAGACGTACATGCCAACGATGTTTCTTTGGTAGGAAAAATCACTGAAATTAATCCTATTGTCGATGAAAATGGTCTCTTCACTGTGAGGGCTACAATAAACAACCCCGGGAAGCTGTACGATGGCATTAATGTGAGCGTATTGGTTGAAAATGAAATAGCCAATCAATTGATTGTGCCAAAAACAGCGGTAGTGCTCCGACAAAATCAGGAAGTGTTGTTTACCTACAAGTCAGGCATAGCATTCTGGACATACGTGCAGACGCAGTATGAAAATAGTGATTCCTACGCGGTTATCGCCCATCCTGATAAAAATGGCAGTCTCAGCGCGGGTGACACAGTTATTGTGAATGGCAATTTGAACCTGGCTCATGAAAGTATGGTGGAGATTGATGAATTCTTGGAGTGATGAGTTTATAGATTGGTGTTGCCTTGCTTTGTGACATTGGCGCTTTTTTGATTCTGGTAAAAAATGGTAATTTTGAATTATGAGCATATTAGACAGAAATATTGATGATATTCAGGATTTGTGCAGCAGATATAAAGTTGCTCGTCTATTTGCATTTGGATCTGTTTTGACGGGTGAATTTGGCTCGGATAGTGATATTGATTTTATAGTTGATTTTTCCGAGGTGAACTTATTTGAGTATGCTGACAATTATTTTGCATTTAAATATGCACTTGAGAATCTATTAAAACGAAATGTTGATTTGCTTGAAGACAAAGCGATAAGAAATCCGTTTTTGCGTAAATCAATTAATACGACAAAAAAGCTGATTTATGGATAATGAAATTAAGACCTGGCTTTATGATATATTACAGTCCGTAAATGAGATTGATAGCTACTATGCAGATAAGCCAAGGATTTATGAAGAGTTTTTAATTGATATTAAAACAAAGCGTGCAATTGAGCGTGATCTTGAGATCATTGGGGAAGCTGTAAATAGGATTCTTAAAAAAGACCATTCATTTAAGATAAATAATGCAAAACAGATAGTTGCTACAAGAAATCGGATTATTCATGGATATGACACAGTATCTGATGACTTAATCTGGAGTATTGTTATAAATCACATACCCAAATTAAAAGTTGAAATATCTGATTTACTTAGATTGTAATGATACCGCACCCTTCTTCATCCGGATAACAACTGGCAAGGAAAAATGTGCGATTAAAAATCATAGTCATTGCGATGACAACAAAGGAGCAGAAGCCTGTCTGACCGATAAGCAGGCAATCTGTCAAATAGAAAGAGATTGCCTGTCTGCCGACAAGGCAGGCTTCGTGCCTACCGATGACGGTAATTTCATCAGCCGTCCAGATGAGGTATCAGGTATCCTAAGGCTTTAGCATAATAAAAGCTGATAATCCCCGGAACACCCGCCTGCCGCGAGGCACGGGGTCCGGGAATAAAGACAGTTCGATAATTTGTAACATCATAGATAACCTGCGCAAGCAGGTTTGTACATTTTGAAAAAAAATATTCTGGCGATAAGGTAAATTTTTACAAACTTGAATCTTTTTTAAACTCAATTACTAAATGGTAAAATTTTTACTTGAACGACCAATTGCTGTGACCATGACTTTTGTGGCCTTTCTTGTCATTGGTGCAGTTACAAGTTTACAGCTTCCCATATCTTTGCTCCCCGATACGGATATACCAAAAATATCAGTTCATATCAATAAGGAGAACCTGTCGGCAAGAGAACTGGAAAATACAATCACGAATCCACTTCGAAGGTATTTATTACAAACTGCCCACCTGGAAGATATTCGAAGCAAAACGTATAATGAATACGCAATCATTGAGCTTGATTTTGAATTTGGCTCCGACATTGACCTGGCATTTATCGAGGCCAATGAAAAAATAGACCTGGCATTGCAGCATTTACCGAGGGATTTGCAACGCCCGAGGGTCATCAAAGCCAGCGCCACAGAAATTCCCGCATTTTATCTTAACCTCACCATTAAGCAAGAGACCAACAACAATGTTTCAGAATTCGAGATATCACAGGACTTCATTGAGTTGAGCAATTTTTCTCACCAGGTCATCAGAAAACGGATTGAGCAGGTGCCGGAAGTAGCATTGGTTGATATGAGCGGCATGGTATTCCCGGAGATTCTCATCATTCCCAACTGGGATAAACTCAATGCCTTAAACATTTCACTGGAAGACCTTGAAACTGCGATCAATCAAAACAACATCAACCTGGGAAACCTGACCATCACCGATGGGCAATATCAATATAATGTCCGGTTTTCATCTTCCATAAAAACTATCAGGGATATTGAAGAAATTTACCTGAAAGTAGATAGCAGAGTATTTCAGCTTAAGGAATTGGTTTCTGTGACAGAGCAACCGCAAAAGCAGACTGGGATGGTGATATCCAACAATAAGCCGACGATTACCATGGCGGTGATCAAACGGAGTGACGCCCAAATGAATCAATTGAAAAATTCCCTGAACGCTCTGATGGAAAATTTAAAGATTGATTATCCCCATATAGATTTTAAGGTGACCCGGGATCAGACCAAATTATTGGAATATTCTATTTCGAATTTGAAACAGGGGCTACTATGGAGTTCCGTTCTGGCCTTTTTAGTGATGTTTTTCTTTTTGCGCGATATCCGGTCTCCCATCCTTATCGGCATCACCATCCCAACGACATTGGTCATCTCCCTGATGCTTTTTTATCTGTTCGATATTTCCATCAACATCATATCCTTATCCGGCTTGATCCTTGGTGTAGGGATGATGATCGATAACTCAATCATTGTAATAGACAATATTTCCCAACACCTTGAAATGGGTAAGACACTTAGCGCTGCTTGTATCCAGGGAGTAAATGAGATCTTCAGACCTTTGTTAAGTTCTGTATTAACTACCTGTGCTGTTTTCATCCCCTTAATTTTTCTAAGCGGTATCACCGGGGCTTTGTTTTATGATCAGGCAATAGCAGTGACCATTGGCTTGTTTACCTCCCTGATTATATCTATTACCCTACTGCCGGTGTATTTCCATCTTTTTTATAAGAGAAAAAAGACATTTAGAATCAATGAAATTTTAAATAATATAAAAGGGATCCGCTATACCAGGATTTATGAAAAAGGGTTTGTTTTTATAATGCGTCATCAAATAGCCACCTTGGTGACGGTGGTATTATTAATTGTTGCCGCCGGATTTTTATTTACCATAGTATCCATCAGTCGATTACCCGAATATGACAAGAATGAAGCCCTGATTAAAATCAACTGGAACGAGAGCATTAATCTTGTGGAAAATCAAAAAAGACTTCAAAGTTTTCTGAATGAAGTCAATCAGCTATTAGTAGATTATACAGGGATGATTGGTAAGCAGGATTTCGTACTCAACCAGCATGAAGGATTCTCACTTTCAGAAGTGAATCTTTACATCAGGACAAACTCATCAGATGACATTAAAAAAGTAACTGATAAACTCACGGACTTCCTGAATGAGAAGTACCCACATGCCATAGCACAAGTGGAGGATGCAGAAAATATTTTTGACGCCGTTTTTAACGATAAGCAACCACCGCTGGAGGCACGCATAAGAGCAGTGGAAAATTACGGCAATGTCTATATCGGTCATTTGGAAAAACTTTTAGGTTCACTTAAAAGGTCTGCAATCGGTAGTCAGATCAGGGAACCGGAGTGGCAGGAATTATTGGTATTGAATGTGGATTATAAGCGCCTGCTGCTATATAATGTAGCGATAGAAAATCTCTACTCAGCCCTGGAAAGCGCATTTAATGAAAATACAGTCTTGCTGATTACGGATAACCAGTATTTTGTCCCGGTAGTCATTGGTTCGGGGTTTAAGAATTTTGATGAAATACTTTCCCGGTTAAGCATTGAGAATAAAAATGATGAATCCATTCCCGTCAGGAATCTTGTAAAGCAACACACAGATAAGAGCTTGAAATCCATAACCGCAGGTCAGGAAGGGGCCTATTTCCCCATTCCGCTCTATGTAAAAACAAATCAAATTGATGATTTCATCAAATCGATCAATGAAACTGTGCAATCGGATGGACTGTTTGAAGTAAGTTTTTCAGGCAGCTATTTTAAAACCAGGGAGATGATGAAGGAAATGATGATTATTCTGGCCATTTCACTTTTGTTATTGTACTTCATTTTGGCAGCACAATTTGAATCATTGAGGTTGCCATTCATTGTTTTATTAGAAGTACCTATTGATCTGTTTGGAGCATTTCTTTTTCTATGGATTTTCGGTGACAGCATCAATATCATGTCGATGATCGGAATTATTGTGATGACGGGGATCATCATCAATGACTCCATATTAAAGATCGATACCATAAACCAATTGAGAAAAGGTGGGCTGCCCTTGATACGTGCCTTGCATGTCGCGGGGCTCAGAAGATTAAAACCCATATTGATGACCAGCATCACCACGATATTGGCACTGATTCCATTTTTACTTTCATCCGGAATGGGTTCTGATCTACAAAAGCCGCTGGCGCTATCCATAATCGGAGGGATGCTTATCGGTACTTTGGTGAGCATCTTTGTAATTCCATTGCTTTATTATTATCTGGAAAAAGGTAAAGAACTAAAGTGATGAATAGTGATCAACTTTCATCGGATTTAAAAAGAATTGGAGGAAGCCCCGGGAGCTTTTCTTCTTTTACCATCATTCTGTTCTTTACATTACTCATCCTGATTGGTTTAAGCTTTTTACCTTTAATTAATCTGAAACTGAAACCATCACGATCGCTTCAAACGGTTTCAGTATCCTATTCCTGGCCCAGGGCATCGGCCAAGGTGATTGAGCAGGAGGTGACCTCTAAACTGGAAGGGCTCTTTAGTGTCATAAAGGGTGTGGAGGATATTAGTTCGCAAACTTCCAAAGGTGAAGGGGAAATTCAGATTTCGATGAAGAAAAATGTAAACCTTGACGCCATCAGATTTGAGCTGGCATCCATCATCAGGCAGGTTTATCCAAAATTTCCCAGGGAAGTGAGTTACCCGATATTATCCCTGGGAACCACCGGGAGAAAGACTCAGCCTATTATGACCTACACCCTAAATGGAAGCGCCAGCCCAAGAATCATACAAAAATACGCTGAGGATCATCTGGTAGCTAAAATAGCTGCCATTAAAGGTGTTAGTGAAGTCAATGTGTATGGATCGACGCCTTTTGAGTGGGAGATAGAATATGATTATGAAAAAATAGATGCACTCGGTTTGTCTGTCAATGAAATTATAAAAGCAATCAATAACCGCAACAAAGAGCAAAACATCGGAATGGTAAATCAAAAAAGAGCTTCTGATATCCATACCATTCCATTGGTGATTCAGACAGGTCATCGGGGAGAAAGTATTTGGGAAAATCTTCCAATAGCAAACCAAAATGGCAGGATTGTGTATTTGTCAGATATTGCCACAACGCGGTTAGTCGAGAAACAGCCGGATAACTATTATCGCATCAATGGCTTGAATACAATTAATATTGTCATTTATCCATCAGACAATGAAAATCATTTGAGGCTGGCTGGAGAAATTAAGGCCAACATTGATGCTTTATCATCAAGTTTACCTATTGGATATTCGCTTTTAACCGCCTACGATACTACAGAATTTATTGGGAAGGAGCTTAAAAAAATTGGTTTCCGAACCATTCTATCCATGTTCATATTGCTGAGTTTTGTCTTAATTATCAGCCGTCAAATGAAATACTTACTGCTCATCGTGATCAGCTTAGTGGCCAACCTGATCATAGCAGTTATATTTTATTACGCATTGAAACTAGAAATTCACTTGTATTCTTTAGCCGGCCTCACCATTTCATTTGGGATCATAATTGACAATACCATTGTGATGGTGGATCATTATCACCATCAAAAAAACCTGAAAGTGCTTTTGGCCATAATGGCGGCTTCAATCACTACCATCGGTGCACTGAGTATGGTGTTCCTGCTGGAAGAAAATCAGCGCGTCAACCTTGTTGATTTTGCATATGTGATCACCATAAACCTGAGTGTTTCCATAGTAATTGCGCTCCTGTTTATTCCTGCCTTGATGGATAAAATCAGACTTAAAGACAGAAAAAAGTTTGTAGTAAGCAAGCGAAAAAGAAGGATCGCACGCCTGACCAACATATATGGAATTGGGATAAGGTTTACAAGAAAATATAAGTGGTTAATGATCATACTGATTATCCTGGGTTTTGGAATACCAGTTCATTGGTTACCCGAAAAATTAGAGGGAGAAAGCAGCCTTGATTCATTGTACAATAGTACCATTGGAGGAAGTACTTATCAGGAAACACTGAGACCCTATGCAGAAAAAGCGCTTGGCGGCTCATTGCGCTTGTTTACTGAATACGTATTTGAAAGCTCTTTTTATAGTGAACCGGAAAGGACCACTCTTTATGTAAGAGGAACCATGCCGGAGGGATGCACCGTACAGCAGCTAAATGATGTCGTATTAAAGATGGAAAATTTTATCAGTCAGTATGACGAGATAGAATCTTTCCAAACATCGATAAGGAGCTATAAAAATTCGAGTATCAGGATATTATTCAAGAAAGAACATGAGTTCGGTGGTTTCCCATATTTTCTAAAAGATGCCCTCACAGGTAAGGCAATCAGTTTGGGTGGATTGGATTGGAGTGTGTATGGTGTTGGCCGGGGTTTCAGCAATTCTATAGGATCGGGAGGCTATAAAAACAGCAGCATAAAACTGGAAGGGTATAATTATGAAAAATTGTATGCCTATGCCCAAATGCTGGGAACCTGGTTGCTGGATAATCCAAGAATTAAAGAATATGATCTTCAGGGCAGCAACGGCTGGAGGGTAAATACACTGCACGAATACAACATGGATTTCAAAAATGATTTATTGGCAATGAATGGTTATACCATTTTTGAATATTACAATGAACTGAGAAATCGGATTAATCAAACTCCACTCAATCCTGTTTTCATAGATGGTGAATCACACGCTGTAAACCTAAAGACCTCTAATGCACAACACGCTGCGCTGTGGCATTTTCGAAATGAACCTCTAAGCTTAGATAAAAGTATTATAAAATTGAAGGATGTAGCAACTGTGGAAAAAAGAAAGACAGGGAATGAGATATTTAAAAAGAATCAGCAATATCAGTTGTTTGTTTTATACGACTTTATTGGTCCGGGCAAGCTTTCACAAATTATTAGAGATGAATATATTGAACGGATGAAACCTCAACTTCCTTTGGGGTTTAAAGTGTCGGACGGTAGAAATTATTCTTCCTGGTGGAATAAAAAGGATATGAATCAATACTATTTAATCATCCTGGTGATGGCAATCATATTTGTGATATGTTCGATTCTTTTGGAATCACTCACCCAACCCCTGGCCATCATCAGCATGATCCCTATTTCGTTTATTGGGGTATTTTTAACCTTTTACCTTTTTGATATAAATTTTGATCAGGGAGGATTTGCATCTTTTATATTGCTAAGCGGGCTTGTAGTGAATGCAGGGTTGTACATCATCAACGACTTTAACAACCTCAGAAAACAATACCCGAAAAGAGATGATTTTAGTTTGTATCTGAAAGCTTATAATCAAAAAATCATTCCGGTCATACTTACTATTGTTTCATCTGTTTTAGGATTAATACCATTTATCTGGCAAGGACAAAATGAAGTATTCTGGTTTGCCTTCGCCGCCGGGGCAATAGGAGGATTGGTATTTTCAATTGTAGCTTTATGGATTTACTTGCCTTTATTTTTGAGGTTAAATGTCAGGGCTAAAAATGAAGTGCTTTAAAAAAGGAAACCCTCTAAAATTAATTTTAGAGGGCTTTGATGATGTATGTTACTTAAAATGTGATCCCGCTGGGGCTCGAACCCAGGACCCTCTCCTTAAAAGGGAGATGCTCTACCAACTGAGCTACGGAATCATGAAAATAGCTTGATTTTTTATCCGCCGTTTCCGTAATTGGTCTGCAAATTTAGGAGCTTATGATAAAAAGCCAAAACCGAAAGCCGAAATTATTAATAATATTTATATTCATTTTTATAACCGGCTCATATTCAGCATTCTGCGAATCTTCCAGGGAGAAACTTTCTGTTGCTGATTCTCTTTTTAGCCAAAGAAGATACACTCAATCATTTGAGTTGTATGAAGAAATACAAAAAATCGATAAGAAATCTTCACCGGCGATGTTATTAAAAATGGCATTCATTAAAGAAGGACTAGGAGATTATACCAATGCACTCTTTTACCTGAATCTGTATTATCTAACAACCTTCAATAAAAAGGTGCTGAAAAAAATGGAAAACCTGGCCGATCAGAATAAATTATCTGGCTACAACTACGACGATGTTGAATTTTTTCTGAATATCTATCAGAAATACCAATTGCAGATCAATCTGATAGTGATCAGTTTTGTTTTGCTATATTTCGGTTTAATGATTTATGGAAAAAGGACTAAAAAAATCAACCCAACTTCTGCTGGATTTGTCTATATCGGTCTATTGCTCTTGCTTTTTATAATCAACAATTTTGCAAGAGAACGAACTAAAGCAATCATCATCTCATCTGATGTGCATCTAATGGATGGCCCCTCCCCTGGCGCAGATGTCATAGAAATTGTTTCTGAGGGCCATAAAGTTGATATCATTGACAGAGACGATATCTGGGTTAAAATCTCATGGGATGAAGATTACGCCTACATAAAGGCCTTTGATTTAAAACCTATAAAGTTTTAACCTTTATATTTTAGTAGTAAATTACTGTAACTTTCATTTTATTTCACTTTCATATGAACAAAATTGAATGAACGAATACCTCCTCAAGGCCATTATCCGTCTTTTTGCAATCGTCGCAAAAGATAATGTTACCGAAGAAAGTAGAGAAAGGATTAAATTTATCATAGCCAGACAGGCTAGTAGTGAGGATGCGGAGGAGTATCTGAAAATTTTCGAAGATTTTACAAGCAAGGAAAAGAAAAACCCTGTTAAAAATAGGGGGCAGGGCAGCATGGATGCCGATACAGAAGAGTTTGTGGAAGAGTGGGCAAATATCATGTTGATATGCAAACGCATAAATTTAGAAAGCTCGCATTTTCAGAAAATTATTGTAATTCTCCGTGTAATCGAATTGTCACACGTAGATGGTGAGTTGTCTGAGCGTCAGGATAATCTAATCTATTACATAAGTCAAACACTCAACATTAAAAGTAAACTCGTCAACCAAATCAAACAATTTGTTTTCGGTCAGGAGGTCAATGAACTTTTCAATAAAAACATCCTGATAATCGATGCAGGCTCGGAAGAAGATTACGATAATTGTAAACATATGGAGCGGCCGAACCTTACCGGATTTTTAGCGGTGCTCCATATTCCTGAAATAGAAAGCTATATAGTAAAATATGTCGGCATATCACATATCAGACTAAATGGCGCGGCGCTAAACAGCAGGTTTAATTATATTTTCCCACCTGGAAGTAATATTAGGGGCAACAAACTCAAACCTATTTATTACAGTAACGTTGTCAGCCAATTTAAAACGACAAAAGATATAAAAAAAGTGCGCTTGACTGCCAGTGATATCTGGGTGAGATTTAAGCAGGGAAGAATAGGATTACGGGATATTTATTTGAATGAAGAATCGGGTAAGCTGGTTGGAATCATGGGCGCAAGTGGGTCTGGAAAATCGACATTACTTGAAACCCTGAATGGAAAAATAAAACCACATACCGGTGAGGTTATTATTAACGGGATCAATATCCATAAAGAACCCGAAAAACTGGAAGGCCTGATTGGTTACGTACCTCAGGATGATTTACTTATCGAAGAGCTGACCGTATATGAAAATCTTTTTTTTGCTGCAAAATTATGTTTTGCTGATTATCCGGATGAAAAATTAAATGCGCTGGTTACAAGCACGCTTCAAATTTTAGGGATTTATGAAACCAGAGATCTTACAGTTGGAAATCCACTACAAAAAACAATCAGTGGTGGGCAAAGAAAAAGATTGAATATCGCGTTGGAGCTTTTGCGCGAACCAGCCGTTTTATTTCTTGATGAACCAACGTCAGGGCTTTCTTCCAGGGATTCTGAAAACATTCTCGACCTTTTGAAAGAACTGGCCCTCAAGGGGAAACTTGTATTTACTACAATTCATCAACCATCATCGGAAATATTCAAAATGTTTGATAACCTGCTTTTGCTTGATGTTGGCGGATATCAGATCTATTATGGGGATCCTGTCGATGCAATCGTTTACTTCAGGGATCTCGTCAACATGATACAGCGGGACCAGGGATCCTGTACCACATGTGGAAATGTAAATGTGGAACAGATATTCAATATCATTGAAACCAGGGTTGTCAATGAATACGGAAAATTCACAAATGAAAGAAGGATTTCTCCTAAGGAGTGGGGAGAGCATTTCAGAAAACATCTTCGCCCAAAAACAGAAAATATAAAAGCGCCACTACCACAAACAACCTTCAAAATCCCTGGCTGGATCGATCAATTTAAAGTATTCAGTAAAAGAGATATTCTATCAAAGTTGAAGAATAAGCAATACTTGATTGTAAACTTTACCGAGGCGCCATTACTTGGGCTGATCATTGGATATTTTATCAGATATTATAATCCCGGGAATGACAACCTGATAGGGTACACTTTTATGAAGAACCCCAACATTCCCTATTATTTTTTGATGAGTATTATCGTGGCACTATTTATTGGATTATCAATCAGCGGAGAAGAAATCATAAAAGACAGGAGAATACTGCAACGTGAGCAGTTTCTTAACCTGAGCAGAAACAGCTACCTGACTTCCAAAGTAGTGATACTCTTTGGAATTTCGGCCATCCAAACATTTTCGTTTGCCATTGTCGGAAATTTACTGCTCGAATTCAAAGGCATGCATTTTTCGTTTTGGCTGGTACTATTTTCAACGGCATGTGTGGCAAATCTGATAGGCCTTATCATTTCATCTGCTTTTAAATCAGTTATTACCATATATATAATGATCCCCATCATCCTGATTCCGCAACTGATGTTCAATGGTGTAGCAATAGATTTCGACAAGTTAAACCCAAAAATCAGCTCTAGTGCAAGAGTGCCAATACTCGGCGAATTAATGACCTCCAGATGGGCTTTTGAAGCGATTATGGTGCGCCAATTCAAAGACAATGAATATGAGAAATACTTTTATGATCTTGATAAAATTGTTGCCAATTCAGATTATAAAACAGGCTACTATTTAAAAAATCTCGAGACCAACCTCGCTGGTTGTAATGCAGTACTTCGCGGAGAAGAACCACCAGAAGAAATATCTGATAATCTTGATCTTCTTAGGCATGAGCTAAAAAAGGAACTGAAAAAATTTGGCAGAGAGGAGCTGATAAATTGGGAAAAGTTAGATCCCTACAAATTTGATTCGGCAACCTTCAAAGCAATAGATGAAGGAATCGTCACTCTTAAACGATTGTATGTAGCTCGTAAAAATAAGGCCCAAGCTAAAATTGAATCTTTGAAAGAAACTGAGGTGATAGCAAAAAACCGTGAGAATGAATATTTGAGATTTAAACGATCATATACCAATGAAAAAGTAAGTACAATAGTTAAAAATAGTCAAAGTCTGGTTTCCATCCTTGAAATTGGCAACAGACTCATTAGAAAAGCTACGCCAATCTTTGCAACACCTGAAATACCGGAAAATCCACTAAACTTCAGGACGTTTTACTATGCCCCTGAAAAATATTTCGCAGGCAGATATTACGATACCTACTGGTTTAATGTAGTTATTATCTGGGTAATGGCTTTTATTGCATTGATCGTGCTGTACCTGGATCTTCTTAACAAATTCTTAAAATTATTCGAAAAAATCGGTGACTATCAATTCAGACAAAAAATCGAAAAGGCTCAACGTGCCATCCGGCGGTAAATGGGAGAATATCGTTGGATATTCAAGAGTCGTAAAAGTTGGGAATACAGTTGAAGTTGCCGGGACAACAGCTTCCGACGAAAATGGGGAAATACACGGGAAAGGTGATGCTTATGCTCAAACAAAATTCATCATTCAAAAAATTGAGCACTATCTTCAAAAAGCGGGTGCATCATTGAAAGATGTGGTCAGAACCAGGATGTTTGTTACGGATATCAGCCAATGGGAAGAAATCGGCAGGGCTCACGGTGAATTTTTTCGAAATATAAAACCTGTAGCCAGCATGATCGAGATAAAAGGTTTAATTGATCCAAACCTGTTAATTGAGATCGAGGTTACAGCGATAATCTCTAAATAAAATTGTTCTATTTAGAGTGTGTCCATAATGTCCGATCTCTGCGTTACGCTTGTTTCTGAAAAACTCATTTACGTACGTAAACTCCGTTTTTTAGAAACTGCACAAGCCTTGATCTCGAACATTCTGAATAAACTCTGACTTTATAGACGGGCTCTATTTAATATGAATGCTTGAATGAGAAATCGGATAATGGCAATTAATTGTTCCTGCTTTATAAAATTATTGTTCTGTTCATTTCTATATTCCATCATGATCATATTTAATTGTAAATACATCACCTCTTAACTTTTCGGCGGGAAGAATTGTGATAAATAAAAAGATAAATTGAAAACATATACATACAATTATCCAAAACCATCTGTAACCGCAGACTGCATTGTCGTGAGACCTGTAGAACCTGCACAAATATTATTGATTAAGAGAAAACGTGATCCCTACATGGGAAAATGGGCATTACCTGGAGGATTCGTTGAAATAGAAGAAGACCTTGAAGATGGCGCTAACCGCGAACTGGAAGAGGAGACAGGGCTGAAAGAAATTGAACTCTCCCAATTTAAATCCTATGGGAAACCGGGAAGGGATCCTCGTGGGAGAACTATTTCTGTTGTTTATTATGGATATTTAACCAACGAAAATCAGGAGGCAAAAGCCGGAGATGATGCGGCAGAAACCGGTTGGTTTACTATTGGTGATCTTCCTGAATTGGCATTTGATCACGAGGAAATTATCCATGATTTCATAGTGGATCATTCGATGGATTTACGACCGGGAGATTAACAAAAATAGCTGAAAAAATAATTCATTATATCTCGGGAACTTTCACTTTTTTACCCCATTTCATGCCCATCTTTAACAGCCCCTTCTCAACCAGGTAATAGATCACCGGAACAATGATCAGTGTTAAAAACATTGAGCTGCTCAAGCCTCCGATAAGTGCCCACGCAAGGCCATTTTTCCACTCAGAACCAGCACCCTGTGCCAGCGCAATAGGCATCAGCCCTATCACCATTGTGATATTGGTCATGAGTATTGGTCTGAAACGCAACTTCGTGGCTTCGATTAGTGCCTCCTTCAATTCCAGACCCTTTGCCCGTAAATTGTTGGTGAAGTCAACAACTAAAATGGCATTTTTCCCAACGAGTCCAACCAGCATGACCATTCCAAGTATAGAGAAAATGCTGAGTGATTGCTTTGCTAGTGCAAGTGCCAACAGGGCGCCAATGATCGCTAAGGGAATAGAAAATAACACCACGAACGGGTAGTAGTACGAGTCATACAAAGCCACCAAAATCAGGTAAACCAGTATGATAGAAATCGCAAAAGCAATTATCATAGTCTGCACACCTTCCATAGTTCTTTTGGTTTGACCACCAAAAAAGTAGGTGACATTTCCTGGTAACGAAGTTTCTTTAAGCACTTTTCTCAATTCAGCTCCAACATTTCCTGCCGGAGTTCCAATGACCTGGGATTTCAGTGTAACTGATTTTGAACGGTTCGTCCGCTCAAGCAGCGCAGGACCTGGCTTTTCTACAATATGTACGAATTGCCTGAAGGGAATCGTCTGGCCTTTCTTATTCATTACCGTAAGTTTTTCAATATCACTTACACTTTTCCGATTGAATGCATCGAGAATAATATTAATATCATACTCCTCTCCCTGGTCCTCATATTTAGCATCCTGATTTCCATTAAAAGCAGTTCTGATGGTTCCGGCAACCTGCGGTAAATCGATACCGAGAAGATCCATTTTAGTGCGATCAATCTCCACATTCAGCTCGGTATTGCTTTGGGCCAGGCTGCTTTTTATATCTATCACTCCGGGAATATTATCCAATAATTCATAGGCTATCTCAGAAGCAGTTGAAAGATTTTCAAGAGTCTCTCCCAAAAAGGTGACCTGTCCAGCGTCATCGTCGCGCAGACCGATGATATTGATTTCTACCGGATTTACCTTGAGATCTGGAATGCTGCCTTCGAGATCCAGTTTTATCTTCCTGGCCAGGAAAGCGGTGGAATACCCCCGTTTAGTTTTATCGATCAACTTTATACTCAATTCAGCAAGATTTGATGTGTTAAACTCCACTTTACCACTACTTGTAATACCGATGTTTGTAAATACGCTGAGCACATCAGGAATACTCAACAGGTACTGCTCCACCTGTGAGGTCAGGCGATTGGTCTCCTGGATTGTTGCCTTCTTCGGCAATTCCAGTTCGACCATGATCTCGGACCTGTCACCGGATTTTACAAATTCAATTCCAATGAACCCCGTAAAAATTAAACTGATTGAAGCGGTAAATAGTAAAACCGCGATAATGAGCGTGGCAAGTTTATGAACGAAAGCCCAGTTCAACAATCCTATAATAAAATCTATTATTGAGTTAATCATAGATTCAAAACCACTTAGAAAAATGCCGATAAATCCATGATTTTTAAGCTGTTCCAACTTTGCAAAGCGAGAAGCCAATAGTGGGACAAGAGTAAAGGAGACAAATAAACTCATTAAAGTTGACGTCACGATTACTACAGAAAACTGCCTTAGAAGATCAGCCACCAAACCACTGGAAAAAATTATCGGGAGAAAAACCACCACGTCAACCAGCGTAATGGAAATGGCAGTAAATCCTATCTCCATCCGGCCCTCATAAGCAGCCCTGACTTTATCTTTTCCCATTTCAATGTGCCTGTAGATATTTTCTATCACAACGATGGAGTCATCTACCAATATTCCTATTGCAAGAGAGAGCCCGAGCAGCGAAAGCAAATTCAGCGAATAGCCCAAGAGGTACATGACTACAAAAGTCGAAATGATCGATGTCGGGATGGAGATGAGGACAATCAGAGAGTTGCGCAGGCTGTGCAGGAATAACAGCATGACCAGCGACACTAAAATCACGGCAAGTCCAAGATCTTCCATTACCGCATTGGCAGCCTTCACGGTGAATTCAGACGTATCTGAAGCCATCTCAAATTGCAAACCAATATCTTCATGCTCAACAGTCAGCTCATCTAACCTGGCCCGAACCAGCCTGCTCATATCTACAGCATTGGCATCACCTTGTTTTTTAATATCCAATCCAAGAGCATTTTGCCCGTTAATCCGGCTGATAACTTTAACCTCTTTTGCTCCATCAACCACCACAGCCACATCCTTCAACCTTACCTTAAACCCATAATCCGAAATTTCATTGACTACTATATTATCCAGCTCTTTCAAATTCTCAAATCTGCCGGATAACCTTATAAAGGTCTGCAAAACATCGCCTTCAATTTTTCCCGCTGGAACTTCCATGTTGGCCATACGAACCGCCCGGACTACCTGCAATATAGAAGTGTGGTGCGCTTCAAGCTTTTCGGGATCGATCCTGATAGTAATTTCTCGAATGGATTCGCCGAGAAGCCGCACTTCTGCTACACCTGGAACCTGGGATAAAGAGGATTGAATCTGGTCTTTGGCAAACCTACTCAATTCCATGTTGGAAAGATTCGAAAATATCGCCAGCCTCATGACCGGCAGATCATTGAAATCGAATTTACTCAATAGTGGTTTTTGAGCATCCTGAGGCAATTCCGGCAGAACCATTTGCAATTTTCGCTGTGCTTCCTGTAGAGTTTTATCAATGTCAGCCTCAGATTTCATCATTAACCGGACAAGAGAAAAATTTTCATATGAATAGCTACCGATCTCCTCCAGGTACTCAATGGACGAAAGGGCATCTTCGATTTTGATGGAGATTTTACTTTCTACCTCTCCGGGTGAAGCGCCGGGGTAAATGGTTGTAATGGTAAGGACCGGTGGATTAAATTTTGGCACCAACTCATAGGAAAGGTAAAAATAGCTGGTTGTTCCTAAAAATATTGCCAACGAAAACAGTACAACTGCCAACTTTGGTTTTTCTATGGATAATTTTGTAAGATTCATATATCTTCCCGGCTGTATTTTTATTCAATTACCTTCACCTTCATCTGGTCACTTAAATTTGACTGGCCGGCAATAACAAGCTGATCTCCTTCAAACAAACCCTCCACCTTTATTAAATTACCATCAGTTTGAGATATTTTTATTGGTCTCAAATGAGCAGTATTTCCATTAATTACAAATACATTTGGAGCCCTGCTGCCGGTCAGTGCATTTCTTGAGATTACCGCCCCATCTTCCTTGTCGGGGAAATTGAAAATTGCGGTGGCCACCATCCCCGCTTTCAGGCGCTCATCCGGATTTTCTGTAATTAATATCTCAATCCCATATTGCAATGTATAATCAGCCTTTGTACCAATACTTATCACCTCCCCATTCAATATTTCACCCTTCAGAGATTCAACCTTAACCTCCACAAGTTGCCCTTTAGATATTTTTACAATATTATTTTCATCAACCTTTACCGACATTTTCAAAGAGCGTATATTCACCAGCTCACAGGCCGGAACCCCGGCGCCAATCATACCTCCCTGCTTCAAAAACATTTTGTTGATGTATCCGGAAATAGGCGCTTTAATAATTGCGTCTGCTACACGCTTTTTGGAAGTAATGTATTTTGCATTTGCCGCTTTCTCATTCAATTGAAGAGCTTCGAATTGCTGTTGTGTAATAGCGCCTCCTTCATTCAAAGTGCCCGCGCGCTCCAGGTCTTTTTGGGCTTTTTTATAATTCGCTTCAGTGACCATAAGCTCTGCCCTCATCAGCTCGTCGTTTACTTTAGCAATTGCATCACCTTTATTTACCCAATCACCTTCTGTTTTATAAATCGCCATGATCCTCCCCTGGGTTTCAGCCATCAGCATCAATTCATGGGCAGGCGCCAATATGCCTGGCACTTCCAGTTTTATATCCAGGGTACCGAATTTCACCTCTGTAACCTTCACAGGATAAGCCTCAACCTTTTGCTCAGCAAATTCAATCTGAGCATTAATTTCCTGTTTGTTTCTTAACAACATCAGAACGACAATTGCTAAAAGGCAAAGAGTAATTATATAGGATAAAAACTTTTTCATTTCTTACTGGTTTACCAATTCTTTCAATTTCCCGGATGCTTTCAATATTTTCAGCTCGGCAAGCCTGGTGTCTAAAAGCGATGTTGCGTAAATCATTTTTGATTCTCTCAAAGTTGCTTCCGAATCTAAATAATCCATCAACAACATGGTTCCTTGCTCAAAACTCAATTCAGATTGCTGATATACCCTTTCTGCCAATGCAACATTTTCCCGTTGTGATACTTGCTCTTCCCGCGCTACATTCAATTCAATGATTGCATGATCATATTCAAGCTGACTTAATTCTTGTTTTTGCTCCAGGCCAAACGCCAATTGAGCATCAACAATTTCAGAGACCTCCTTTTTAGATTTCTTTTGAAACCCCCTCATGATGGGCACCGTAAGTTTCAGCCCCCACTGATGAATATTATACCAGTCCTGATTGGATTCAAAAAAATTGAAGCGGTCGCGCTGCGCCTGGAAAAGAAATGCTGCATAAGCCTGAAGTCTGGGATAATAATCTGCATTTATTTTTTTAGCGTTCATTTTATTCAAAACACGTTGTTCTTCCAACATCTTCTCTTCTAACAAATCACCATTTTCTATGGGCATTATTTCACTATTCAGAATATCATGATCGACATAATGAATTTCCATAGCTTCTTCCTGTGACATGCCCATTATGAGTTTCAGGTAGCCGAGTTGCTGTTTAATCCCAGCTTGTAGTTTGTTCTTTTTCGATTTTAGATTGGACGTTTTGACCAGCAATTTGTCATAATCTGTTTGCCTGGCAAAACCCTGCTCTACCTGCAATTTGACAATTGACTGAAGCTTTACCAACCGTTCCAGGTTAATATCCATAAATATGCTTTTTTCTTCATTGACTGCCACCTGGTAAAACAAAACCGCGACCTGGTACAGCATTTCCTCTTCAGCCATACTTAGCTTTATCTCCTGGTATGTTTGAAAATGTGCATCCAGGTCTCCATTTCCAAAAAAATTCATATCAAAAATAGTCTGACTGATTTCAAACCCGGTATTTAAATTATGTCGCAAACCCAGCGGGACGGGGTATGGTCCATCCAAAGGAGTTCCCGCTAAATTAGAGCCCTCCTGCTGTGGGAAAATGTAAGTTGGCAGATCATAGAAATAATTGCTATAAGTCAGAAAACCATCAATTTGTGGAAGAAAGGTGCTTTTTCCCTCATACCTGATCATTGCCTCCTTTTCATTTGAAAACTTTTCGGATTTCAATTTCGGACTGTTATTTAAAGCATAAACCAGGCAATCAGACAATTCGAAACGCTCTTGTGCCGTGGCAGGAAAATACCAAAGGATGATTGCTCCAAAAATTATAATATAGGTTACTAAAATTTTCATTTAACAATATAACTGATCAACTTTTACGAAACCATGGCACCAACATTGAGACCTCCCGGCGATAAAGGGCATAATCTTCTTTTTGCAATTGTCTTTTTTCCATCATGGGTATGCTGACAAAAACAAATAATACAATCATGCCAATAAAACCAACCCCATATATGATGTTTCCCAAAGGATTCAATCCGTAGGCCATCACAAAAATTCCACCCCAAAAGGCGATTTCTCCAAAATAGTTGGGATGACGGGAATATTTCCAAAGCCCAATATTGCAAACCAGTCCACTTGACTGCCTATTTTCCAATTTAAACTTCCTCAATTGGTTATCTGCCCTGCGCTCAATCTCAATTGCAACGAGGGAGATGAAAAATCCTGAAAAATCCGTCAAAACCAAGGAGGCATCTGTGAATACAATTGGGATCAATGGCAAACATCCAAAAAAAACAACTATAGTTGGAAGAAGATGAATTCCCAAAAAGCTGACCGGCCAATAAAACCTTCCGGAAATATGTGCCAATTGAATATACCGCCAGTCTTCGTGCTCTAATCCAGGCCAGCTTCGGAGCCAATTCCGTGTGAGTCTCACGCCCCACCAGGCAACGACAACAGTGATCAATATTATTCTCAAATTAATGGCGGGGATTCCATGAATGATCAGTAAATACAACAATATTATTATCGGTGCAACACTCCAATAAGGATCATATATGCTTGAATTTTTCATCAGCATACTAAATATAAAAATGATGATAGTGCCAATAAAATCTCCAAAAGCAATTTGTAACCACAATTCATATTCTGAAAATAAAGTCATAGAAAACCATGCCCCAAAAATTGCGGTCACATAAGCCAACAAAACAATCATTCTGTCAGTTATAAAACTATACCTTACTCCTTGCTCTTTTGGCATACCATATTGATATTAGCGCATGTTACTTAAATAATAATTCTTATTTAGAAAAACTCATTTTAAATGATCGGATTAACTCTTTAATTACTGTGAATTAAAGGTGTAAAAGTAATAAATATTAAAAAAGTCACGACTATTTTTAGAACACTTTAAACCACCACCAGATTTGGCCAAACGAGAGACAGATTTTAATATCCCACCAATATCTCCATTGGTTGGCAGTACAATACCTAATTTCTTTAGGGTAATCTCTATGGGAAAAATTGCTTTAAGGCTTATCCCGACATTATTGCTTACTTTTTTAGTAATTCTGATTGCTACCCCATTCCAACTCTATGAGTATTTTTATTTTAGAAATAAAGTTAAAAATCATAAATTCAACAAGCCCCCGGTCTTTATCATAGGCCACTGGAGAAGCGGTACTACTCATCTGCATAACCTGCTTTGCCAGGATCCGGCCAATGGATTTACCACTACTTACCATGCGGTTTTTCCGAATAATCTGAAAAGCAAATGGATCTTTAAGCCTTTTATGAAATTGAATATGCCCGACAAACGACCCTCGGATAATATACGGTTATCGACAGAATTCCCGCAAGAAGAAGAATTTGCACTTGGGAACATGACACATGCTACCTTTTATCATTTTTTTTATTTCCCATCCATCAATGACCTGCTTTATGAAAAATACATCAGATTCCATGGAATTTCATCAAATGAAAAGAACAAATTTAAGAGCAAATATCATGAGCTTTTAGTTAAGGCTGCCCTAAATACGGGGAAAGATCAATTAATTATTAAAAACCCGGTTAATACAGGAAAAATAAAGTTGCTACTGGAAATGTTTCCCGACGCGAAGTTTATCCATATTTACAGAAACCCCATTGTCACATATCTATCTACTGTAAAATTTTATAATTCTCTTTTGCCGACATCTAGCCTCGAGAATTATGAAGATGAATATGTCATTCAAAAAATCATCCTTAATTATAAAAATCTGATGAATGACTTTTTTGAAACTAAAGATCTGATCCCCAAGGAAAACTTATATGAAATCAGGTACGAAGAATTTGAAAAAGATAATCTGTTTTATTTGAAAGCGATTTATGAAAAACTAAAGTTGAAAACCTGGGATAATGCAGAAAGATTTCTCTCAGATTATATTCAAGCCCAAAAGCACTATGAAAAAAATAAATACAAAATCACCAAAGCTGAGCTCGAATTGCTATTGAAAGAATGGGGCTTTGCCATGGAAAAATTGAAATACAAAACACCGGAAAACCTTGATGTGATATAAAATTGCAACAGCACAGCCACTTACCTGCATGCCACAGACGATTTAATGCTATAATGATGGAATGCTATATATAGAAAAGGGGAGAATGGAGATATTACAAAAAAAATGCTCATGAAAAGGATCGTTCGGCATTTCTGGGAGAGATAATTTCTAAACAAGAAGATAAAGTGAAGACACCTTTGTAAAATTTTAATAAAGGACCCTGATCAAAATTCTTCCTTGAGTTATGAGCGTTGGCCAGTCAAAACAGCGGTGGTGTGTAGGCTGTGAGTGCGGAAGCATTGTTTTGACAAGATTTTTCTTTGTTTCGTTTATTTCATCGAATGGAAAAGAAATGAAAATCCATAAACTATCTTACTCGAAAACGCTCGTAAAATACCTTAGCCTTGAAAGCTCATACATTCTAAGGTCGTGATTCATATTATAGTTAAACCTCAGGCTTTAGGTTTGATCCATTTAAAAGGCGTAACATAAATCCATTACTGTTGGTGTCAAATAAAGAAATATGAGTCCACTTTGGAAAGTCAGAATTCGTGGATTTTTAACTATTCTATCCCTAACCCCTAAAGGGGAAGTCGTTGAAAATCCACGAATTCTTCGAAGTCCACTTCAGGTGATTTTGGGGTGTTATACTTTTTGGAGTAGATTCAAATATGATTAAAACGGCTTTTTATGGAGGCGATTATGATAATTGTCAAATTGAAAAACTAATCTAATGGAATGAGATAAAAATTATTTCAGCATTATCGCATTGTTGCATTAAATCATTTTTGCTATCACATATTTTACTGAAATAGTATTGAAACCAAAAAGACAAAAATATTTCAAATGCTATTAAATCGCTTTTAACTTTAGCTTTTTCCTCAATTCATCCAACGACTTTTTAAAGTTATTATCGGTATCATATTGATCATTGACGGTTTGCACCGCATGAATTACCGTACTGTGATCGCGGCCACCGAAATGATACCCTATGGATTTTAATGACAAATTGGTGTATTCCTTTGAAAAATACATAGCCAGCTGGCGGGCCATTACAATTTCCTTTTTCCTCGTTTTATCCTTCAACTGGTCAATGGACACTTTAAAAAATTCTGATACCGTCTTTTGGATATAATCAATCCCAACTTCGGAATCGATATCATGAACAATGCTCTTGAGTGTTTGTTTTGCCAGTTCGAGATCAATCTCTTTTTGAACCAAAGAAGAATTTGCGATCAATGAAATGATCACTCCTTCCAGCTCCCGGATATTTGTATCCACGCTATAAGCTAAATATTCAATGACATTGTCGGGAATGCTGATACCGTCCGATTGCATTTTCCTATTGATGATCGCGATCCTGGTTTCATAATCAGGCTGTTGCAAATCAGCGGTCAGCCCCCATTTGAACCTGCTCACCAAACGCTCCATTAGGCCATCCAGATCTTTTGGCGGCCGGTCGCTCGTCATTATTATCTGACTCCCGGACTGATGGAGATGATTGAAAATATGAAAAAATATTTCCTGCGTCTTTACCTTACCTTCAAAAAACTGCACATCATCTATGATGAGTACATCTACTTTCAGGTAGAAACTTGAGAACTCCTGGATTCTATTGTTTTTAATCGCATCAAAAAACTGGTTTGCAAATTTTTCCGAAGAGACATAGTGCACAATTTTCTTTTCAGGTCCATTGGCTATTTCATTTCCAATTGCCTGTACAAGGTGTGTTTTCCCAAGCCCTACTCCTCCATACAACATCAATGGATTAAATGAGGTAACGCCTGGACGCTTAGCAACTGCATAGCCGGCAGATCGCGCCAGCCTGTTGCAATCACCCTCGATGAAATTTTCAAACGAATATATCGGATTTAGCTTTATATCGTAGCCAAACAGCTCAAATGAACTGTATTCCTTCCTTGGCTCAAATTTCGCTCCATAGCCATTTCCAGAGGACCTTGTTGGATTATTGGGCAAACTGATGGTATAGGGCTGCTTGGCTTCGCCACCGGTATCGACTATCACGGAGTACTCCAGTCGAAAATCTTTACCGAGTTGATTGTCAATTACATTCCTTAATAAATGTACATAATGTTCTTCCAGATATTCATAAAAAAATTGGCTGGGAACCTGAATAGTTAAAATTTTGTCTTCGAGTTTAATTGGTTTTATAGGTTTGAACCAGGTCTCAAAACCCTGGTCACCGATATCATCTCTGATTCTTGTCAGACAATTATTCCACGCTGTATTATGGTTACTCTGCATCAGTTAAAAAACTGGATTATATTTTGGTAATTGTTCAGAAAAAAGGAAACAAATTTGTTAAAAAAATACCGAACAAAAAACAGCTTTTTAGACCTGACTTTTAATAATTACAATTTCCTGTCTCCAAAGGTATTTTTTAGTAAATTATTCTTTAAAAAATTATAATTTATTTCCAGACTGAATTTTTACCATTTAAACAATCTGATTTTAAATATCCTATTGATTATATTTTATGTGATATTTATCATATTTCTCGATGATAAGCATCATTCAGTTTTAAAGCTTTCTGAAACTAATTTTGCACCACTGAAACTAAAGCTACAAAAAATTTAGTTAGCTTTAAACATACCAGTTCAATTTAATCAACTATTGATTTAAACACACTCATGAAAGAAGAAAAATCTTCAGAAAATTTGTTCTCTGAATTTCCTAAAGTGCACATGGAGCAGTGGAAAGAAAAAACCATAAAAGATCTGAAAGGTGCTGACTTTGATAAAAAGCTGGTTTGGAGAACACCGGATGGCTTTAATCTTCAGCCTTATTACACAAGTGAAGATCTTAATGCGCTGGATTATCTCAAAAAATTTGAAACCAGCATTTTATATACTTCCGATGGTACCCAGGGACCGAGATATTGGGTAAATAGAGAAAAGATTGTGGTGGAAGATGTATTGACAGCCAATAAGGCTGCGATCGATGCCCTCAACAGTGGAGCAGACGGTTTGATATTTGACCTTACAGGAAAGGAAGGAATTGATATTAAGTTGCTACTCAAAAATATACTGCCACTTCATTGCTCAGTTTCATTTATCGCTGACCGGGATGCAGCCAAATTGATAAAAGGGTATTTCACCTATGAAAGTGAAAACCACATTGAAACCAATCAGCTTTTCGGAAGCATCAATTACGATCCTATACGAAATCTGACTTTAAAAGGCAAAATGGCCAACGATGGATTTAAAGTGCTTAAAGAGATCATCGAAGTCACGGATAGCGCGGATAGATTTTATGGCTTGACTGTTAATAGCGCTCAGTTTCAAAATTCCGGGGCGAGCATCGTTCAGGAATTGGCCTTTACGTTGAATATGGCCGTTGACTATATAGATAAACTCAACGAGCTCGACACAAGCGCTGATAAAGTCATCAGAAATATGGAATTTTCCATGTCAGTTGGCACTGATTATTTTTTGGAAATCGCCAAGTTGAGAGCTTTGCGAATCCTTTTCTATAAAATTGCTGAATCATACGGATTATCAGACTTTGATCCTGGAAATTTAAATATCCACAGCACATCTTCTTTATGGACAAAAACAGTATATGATCCATATGTAAACATGCTGAGAAATACCACCGAAGCTATGGCAGCAGTTATTGGCGGTTGCAATGCACTGACAATTGCACCATACAATGAAAACTTTGAGGAACCCACAAAACTCTCGAAAAGGGTTTCAAGAAATGTTTCCAATATTCTAAAGGAAGAATCTTATTTTGATAAAATCGTCGATCCTTCGGCAGGTTCCTATTACATCGAAAATATCACTGATGAGATGGTTCAAAAAGGATGGGAATTATTTACTGAAATAGAAAGTGAAGGTGGATTTATTAAAAGTTTCACTTTAGGTAAAATCCAATCCAGGATAAATGAGACAAGAGCCAAAAAGCTAAAGCTGGTATCACAGAGAAGAGATATTTTCGTCGGCACAAATCAATACCCGAATACCAATGAAAAGCTGGATGTTCTAATGCCTGATCAATCAAATTCTCAGGAAAGCGGCGAAATCGAAATCCTTCAACCGCAAAATGGCGCCATCGAGTTTGAAAATCTCAGAAAGAAAACGGATGCTTTTGCAGAAAAATCCGGCCACAGGCCAAGTGCCTTTATGGCATTGATAGGTGATAATGCTACCATGAGAACAGTGAGAGCCCAGTTCAGCGCAGGCTTTATCGGTTGTGGGGGTTTTAAAATAATTGATGGAATAATCACCAATTCTACGGAAGAAGCTTTAAAAACAGCATTAGAGCAAAATGCTGAAATCACGGTGATTTGCGGAGCAGATGATGACTATGCAACTGAAGGCATTGAGTTTGCGAAGAAATTTAAAGCGACTAAAAAAGATGGAATTCTTGCCATTGCCGGATATCCGACAGAAATTCTTGAAGATCTCAAAGCAGCAGGAGTTGGTGAATTTATCCATATCAGGGCTGATCTGATAGAAACATTAAAAAGATTACAGCAACAATTGAACATCAATTAATTTATAAATAAATGAGACCTGATTTTTCAAAAATTACTTACGACGATATCAAAGACAGTAATCCTGTCTTGAAACATAAATCTGACAAACAGCAATCATGGATCTCGGCAGAGAAAATTAAGGTTAAACCCGTTTATTCTGCCACTGACCTTAAAGATGTTGAGCATCTCGACTACGCCTCGGGCATCCCTCCATTCCTGAGGGGACCTTATTCTACCATGTACGTCATGCGTCCCTGGACAGTAAGGCAATATGCAGGCTTTTCTACAGCTGAGGAATCAAACGCCTTCTACAGAAGAAACCTGGCGGCCGGGCAAAAGGGGTTATCCATTGCTTTTGACCTCGCAACACACAGAGGTTACGATTCTGACCACCCAAGGGTAGTTGGTGATGTCGGTAAGGCTGGAGTGGCCATCGATTCTATTGCTGATATGAAAATTCTTTTCGATCAGATCCCATTGGATAAGATGTCGGTCTCAATGACCATGAATGGTGCGGTACTCCCAATTATGGCATTTTACATAGTCGCTGCTGAAGAGCAGGGAGTAAAACCGGAATTGTTGAGCGGAACGATTCAGAATGATATTTTAAAGGAATTCATGGTGAGGAATACCTATATTTATCCTCCTCTCCCATCCATGAAAATCATTGCGGATATTTTCGAATATTCATCTAAATTCATGCCTAAATTCAACTCCATCAGCATCAGCGGGTACCATATGCAGGAAGCCGGTGCCACCGCAGATATTGAGTTGGCTTATACATTGGCCGATGGCTTGGAATACCTCAGGACAGGGATAAAAGCAGGAATCGACATTGATAAATTCGCGCCTAGGTTATCTTTCTTCTGGGCGATCGGCATGAATCATTTCATGGAAATTGCCAAAATGAGGGCAGGAAGATTGTTATGGGCGAAAATCGTGAAGCAATTCAATCCGAAAAATCCTAAGTCTATGTCCTTGCGTACGCACAGTCAGACATCGGGATGGTCACTAACGGAGCAGGATCCATTTAATAATGTAACCAGAACCGCCGTCGAAGCGATGGCCGCCGCACTGGGTCATACGCAGTCTCTGCATACCAATGCACTTGATGAGGCCATTGCGCTTCCAACAGATTTTTCAGCAAGAATTGCGAGAAATACACAATTATACATCCAGGATGAGACAAATATCTGCCGGGGAGTAGATCCATGGGCAGGTTCTTATTATGTAGAAAAGCTGACCCATGAGTTGGCTCACAGAGCCTGGGAATTGATCGAGGAAGTAGAAGAGCTCGGTGGTATGGCCAAAGCGATAGAGACGGGACTTCCGAAAATGAGAATTGAAGAAGCTGCCGCGAGAAAGCAGGCCAGAATCGACTCCGGAAGAGACGTAATTGTTGGTGTTAACAAATACAAAACCGACGAGGAAACCGATATCGAGTTACTCGAAGTGGATAATACAGCGGTGAGACAAGCCCAGTTGGAACGGCTCGCCAAATTGAAAGCAGAAAGAAACAATGATGATGTGCAAGCCGCATTGGATGCCATCACTAATTGCGCAGGAGGCGGTGATGGTAATTTACTTGCATTAGCTGTGGATGCAGCCAGAAAACGAGCCACACTCGGGGAAATCTCCGATGCCATGGAAAAAGAATTTGGTCGCCATGTGGCAACAATTCGCTCTATTTCTGGCGTCTATTCTGCGGAAGCTTCCACAGATGAAAGTTTTGAAGAAGCGAAAGTGCTCGCTGATAAATTTGCAGAAATAGAAGGAAGAAGACCGAGGATAATGGTAGCCAAAATGGGTCAGGATGGTCATGACCGTGGTGCAAAAGTAATTTCCACGAGCTTCGCCGATCTGGGTTTTGATGTGGATATTGGACCACTTTTCCAAACTCCAGAGGAAGTGGCGCAGCAAGCTGCAGAAAATGACGTTCATCTGGTGGGTGCATCAAGTCTGGCGGCCGGACACAAAACCCTTGTTCCCCAATTAATTGAGGAACTGAAGAAGCTGGGGCGTGAAGATATATTGGTAGTCGCCGGAGGGGTAATTCCACCAAAAGATTACGACTATTTGTATCAGGCAGGGGTTGCTGGAGTTTTCGGACCCGGGACGGTAATTTCAAAAGCTGCAAAAGAGATTTTGGAAAAGCTTCTGGTTCAGGAATAGAAAATTGCTTTATATGATTTTATCAGCCCCTGAAAAATCAATTTCAGGGGCTTTATAATTCAGTTGTCTTCAGAAAGTGGCAAGAGTTTGAATCAGAAGGCAGTCTGGACTTGCGATAAACAAGCGGACACCGTGATAAAGTTTTAATATGACAAGAATTAGCCCGATTTTTTTACCTTGTATCTGTTCTGTAAAAGAATCTGGTAAATCTTCTCTTTAAAATCTCCCTGGATGATGATTTCCCCATCTTTCTGGCTACCTCCAACTCCGCACTTAGTTTTAATCATTTTTCCAAGCTCCTTTAAATCATCAGGAGATCCTTTAAATCCTTCTACCAGCGTAACCGTTTTACCTCCGCGTTGCTTTCGATCAATTCTGACAATAAGGTTTTGCTGTTCATTTGAGAGGGTTTCCTGAAGGCCGGGAATATTTTCAAAATAATTGAAATCCGGATTAGTAGAATATACAACACCTTCTCTGTTTTTGTGTTTGTTTCTTTTTGACATATATTTCTTTCAAACGATTTCGACTTTAGCTTTTTGTCTGCCTGCCATTTATGACCAAATACACAAGCGCAGATAAAAGACAAAATTAACTTCTTAATTTTAGCTAATATAATCCTGATCTCATTTTATTGTTTTACATTTTTTGAATAGATAATTATTCTACTCGATCCAGGTCATGCGATAATTCACAATATTCCATTCATTATGCTCTTTTGCCAGAAATACTTCCCCACCTTCGTAGCCAATTCTAAAATAAACCTGGGCACTATCTTTATTGTTTGTAAAAGAAATCTGTTTGACCTCCGGATGCGTTTTAAAATGCCACCAGAATCCGTCAAAAATATGAAGGTAATTCCTTAAATAATTAACTCTTAATTGTGACTCTCCCGGAGGAAGTTCGGGTACTATTATTACATTTTCTTCTTTATTGTCATATCCAACAAGTATATAATCCGTACCTAAAAAATAATTAATCGCACTATTATAATCATCTGTCAGATATAATAATTTAATCGTATCAACTAATATGGATGGCCGAAAGTCAATAAGGTTAATATTTTCATCTACATACTCCTTATAATGGAATCCGTATTTGATACTTGTTTGAATTACATAATAGGAAATTCCACTATAAATACTATCTCCCCATTCAGATTTACTCATTCTGCCTAAATCCCAGGGACTATAAATCTCTTTAAACACTTTGTACACATCTTTTATTGAATCCGGAATATTAGATTTTGGCTCATACTTTCTATTCCAATCATCAAGTACCTCTTTAAGACAACTTATACATGAGTTGTTATATGCGACCAATAGGTTATCGTAAATCATTTGAGCAGATTTACTTAGACGTTTATCTGGGTTATCATCGTTATTTCCATCATCACATCCGTGAATTGAAAATATCAAGATAATCGAGATATAAATTTTATAGGTTTTCATTTTTCAAAGTCTGCAATTGCCCTGTTTGCAATTTCTATTATTTTACTTTTTAACACTTTAAACTTCCTTACCGAAATTGTATTATAAAACTCCCGATTTATCTTCTCTGCCCAATAAACCATCTCCGCCAAAAGTCTCTTTTGTTCAGGCATATTCTACACGCCAACCCAAATTTTCTAAGGCTTGTTGGGCCGCTGCTTCTACGAGATTATCTTCTGAATATTCGTTGCTCATTTGTAAACGTTCAATTGGTTTCTTCTTGTTTGATAATGTAACAGGTATTCCTTTTTTGTTTGATTATTCAAAAATGACCTTTGAATAAGTGCTTCAACTTCTGCTTGTTTAACTAAAAATGATTCCAGCAATTTGTCTCTCCTTTTCACAGATATTCCTGATCGTCTGGCAAACTCATGAAAATCCTCCAACCCTACGCTTCCGTTTTTTTTCATTTCTTCCGATTCAAAATTGTCTTTGAACAATCCCCCATCTAAAGCAAAATCGGAATCGTCCACATGTATTCTTGTGTTTACCAAATCGTAGGCAGGACTTAAAGCATAATCTCCACTCGCTGTTTCTAAAACAGCGAAGTTTTTCAAATGAGCATCTCCATTGGAAAATAAGTAATTGAAAACGATAAGCTTGAAGAGCTTTTCCAGTTCAATGATATGAGCAGGAACATATTGCACAACTAATTCTGCCAGTTCTTCATAGCTGTATTTATACTTAAAATCAGGCCCTGCATTTTCTGTTGTTTTGCCGGCAAGGGTTGCAAAATCTTCTTTGCCCCATTTTGTGCTCCCGAATTGGCCTGGACGGGCAACTTCTTTTACATCGAATCGCTTAGTGATGTAGGCAGGCTCACCGTTCGCAAAAAATATGAGTGCATTTTCAGCAGTTGATATGCCGTAAACCTGCTGGGCAATTTGCATGGTTAAATGCTCATTAGCAGGAACCTGATCAACCTTTTTCAGATCTCTTGGAATAGGTTTTAATATGTAAGTACCTTGCTCACCTTTATTAGTTAAACGTAGCTTATTTTTATCAAGAATTAGCGAGAGTTTTTCCTGTACACCGGATATAGAGATGCGCTTGCGGTTTTCAAGAAATTTTTCAGCATCTTCTTCACTAACCTGTGGTGGGTTATAGGGTAAAACATGGCTAACCTTCTTACCACTGAACACCTTTTTCAGGCAGGTTTTACTGTAGGTATCAAACTCTTTAGCTAAAGTTCCCGGACAATATTTAATTTCAAGTACGCTCATTCACCCCTTTCTGCTGGCAAGGCAGGTTTACTTTTTACCGGTTTTATGGTGATCGCTCCAACGGTGTCGTTGGTAGCTGTGGCCAAAAGCAGTCCGAAATAATCACTTTCGTCAATTTTTAACTGTCTGCATTGCAACTTCTTGTTTACTCCTTCCGATAGCATATTGAAGAAAAAAGGGAAGAGGTGGTCTGCTTTATAGGTTTGCTGTGTTTTAGGCAGTGTAAGGCTGATGGCAGGCAGATTGTCATTTGCAAACCAGGTATCATCATAGCAGAACTCGTACCTACCTGCCCGGCTATCAGTGCTCTTGGGATTATGCTGTATTAAAGTTCCAGCCAGTTGCCCGTTGCGATATACTTCTGCCTTGCGCATTTATCAGAGTTTTGGTTTTTTCACTTCCAGGTTCACTTCCATGCCCAGCACTTCGGCAAGTTTATTAAGCGTCTCGAAGGTTGGATTACTCTTGCCACTTTCCAGTGCTTTGAGTGTGCGCAAGCCTACACCTGATAATTCAGCGAGGTGTTCTTGCGTTACGTTAAGTATTTCTCGCCTTTTCTTCAGTACTTGTATGAGTTCTTTCAAGTGCATTATACGGCTCTTTTTCTTGCAAATATAAGTAATAGTCAATAAATGGCATCAAAAAGAGCTGTAAAAAGCACTTTAGTGAGCGTAAACTTCAAGTCCGTATTGGTTTTACTTAGATAGTGCTGTTTACTGCACTTTCATTGTTTCTTCACTTTGTCAGAATCAGGATCTTCTTGATTTAGGGATTGCCCCGATTGTTGTTATATTTTGTATCAACAAAAATCTTTTAAAAAACCTAAAAGTTTAGAACTGTTTCGGAAAAAATACTCTAACGGTGGGCTATAAATAAAGGTAGATCAGACTTTTTCAAAAGATATTGAGCTACACTTGGCAAAAGCAAATTTGAAATATGACTCCTTCCGAATGCGCCCATGACCACTAAGGGATTCTGCACATTCCTGGTGAAATTACTTATCTCCTTCGAAATATTATCACCTTCCAATAGTTGAATTCCAACGTTGTTATAATGTTGCTTGACTAAGTTCAGCAGTAACTTTTCATTTTTAACTTCTTCATCCGCATTGGGCATCACAGACAATATGGATACGATTTTGTTTTTTATATCTCCCGAAAATAAGTTGCTGAACGCTCTGATGGCAAATACTGAAGACTCTTTATTGTCGTAAGTGAATATAAGGTTATCGATCCTGTTTGTTCCTTCAGGAAGGATTAGTACCGGGCATTTGCTGCCTTTTAATATCTGGTATAGTATGGAAGTATCAGGTTCTCCTGTGAGATAATTGTAAAAAACCCGATAGCTCAATATGAGCATATCCGCATAGGTGCTTTGCTTTATAACCGCTGGAATGGTTAGATTGAAGTCATTGTATATCTCATAATTTACGTTTGAGTCTTTTGCATTTTTTTCGAAATCACTGATAACATTTGTGATGATATGATCTTCCTCACTTAAAAAGCCGGCAGCAGGAGATACATCCGTTAATACCGGTTCATTCACATAACTACCAACTGTATTCATATATGAAACATCCTTCACCAGCATTCCTACAAATAATTGTTCATAAGAATCTTCAAACAGATCTTTTGATAATCTAAAAAGATCATTATTAAAGGAGGTGTTTCCATCCAGGGCTACCAAAATTTTCGCCATTATTTTTATTCTGTTATTTAGTGTTTTTGCCGGAAAGTCCAGACCGGTCTTTGGGCATGATTAACTACATCTTCGGCAATGCTTCCACTGAGCAAATGTAACAAACCTGAACGCCCATGGGTGGCCAGGGCAATCAGATCGGCATTGATATCCTGTGCAAAAAATATGATTCCATCCTCCTCCACCTTCTCATTATATATATTTACTGAATAGTTTGATATTTTATTCTCACTAATGAAAGAATCCACATGTTCCATAATTCTCCGGTTGGTCTCAAAATTGTTGGGAGTATTTACTCTAACCAGGTGCAATTTTGCATGGAAAACTTCTTGAAGTTTTTTTAATTCATCCGCCACCTGAGCCCCCTCTTCATGGAAATCAGTTGCAAATACAATGTTTTTTACTTCCTTTAAATTTACCTTTGTTTTTACTGTTAAAACCGGACATTTTGCATGCCTGACCACTTTTTCAGTATTTGACCCAATCAATACCTCTTCAAATCCACTGGCCCCTTTGGACCCCATAATGACAAGATTGGTATTATTATCCTCAATCTCCTCAGTTATATAGTGGAAGGCACTGCCTATCTTGATCTTCTGAGTGATTTTCAGAGATTTATTTTCATAGGGCTTTAGAAAATTTTTACACTTTTCTTCTGCGTTGTTGTACAGCAACTCCAGAAAATTTTGATCCAGTTCCAATCCGGCAGGATTGCCCATGAGCGGGTACGAACTGCTCCCGGCTGAAAAATCGAATAGACCTGTATGATCCAATACATGCAACGCCACAAGTTCAATATTTGACTTGTTGGCAATCTGACAAGCAAGGTCCATAGCATAACCTGCCTGCTCAGAAAAATCAGTAGGTACAAGAATCCTTTTCATTTTGTTAGCTAAAAGATATAGTTAATTTATACCATCTTCAC